>CAMBCF010000060.1 GCA_945864585.1 Bordetella parapertussis
AGCGTGTTGTGGGAAGTCAGTGATTTTAAATGGAAAAGCGCCTGGCGCACGCGGCAGCTGGGGGTGCGCGGCCTGCGTCACAAGATCGGCCCTATTGCCAGTCATGTGTATGGCCGCCCGAGTTCGCGGCTGTGGACGGTGGGGGTCACCGGCACCAATGGCAAGACCACATGCACGCAGTGGATTGCGCAGGCGTTTAATCAAGCACAGCGGCCCTGCGTGGTGACGGGTACGCTCGGCAACGGTTATCCCGATGCGCTCGAAGCGGGTGCGAATACCACCCCCGACGCAGCGTGGCTGCACGGCAGGCTTAACCACTGGTATCGCGACGGCGCACGCGCGGTGGCCATGGAAGTGTCGTCGCACGGCTTGCAGCAGGGCCGCGTCGCCGGTGTGGAATTTGATATGGCGTTGTTTACCAATCTCACGCGCGATCATCTCGATTACCACGGCACCATGGCGAACTACCGGCGCGCCAAGGCGAAGTTGTTCCAGTGGCAGTCGTTGCAATGGGCGCTGTTCAATCTCGACGATCGCTGGGGCGCGGCGCTGGCGCGACAGCGCCCGGTGGCGGCCCACATACTGGGTTACGGCTTTAACCCGCCGCACGCCAACGCCACTTTGCAATGCGTGCAGGGACGCAATCTACGGCTGGGTCTTGACGGCATACGCTTTGACGCGGCCACGCCGTGGGGTGCGGTGCGCGTGAAAAGCGCCGCACTGGGGCGCTTTAATGCAGCGAATCTGCTGGCGACACTGGCGGTGCTGCTGGCGAGCGGCATCGCTGTGCGCGACGCCGAACGCCTGCTCGCAGCCTTGAAACCGGTGGCGGGGCGCGCGCAGGTTTTCGGCGGCGGCGCGCAGCCGCTGGTGGTGGTGGATTATGCGCACACGCCGGACGCGCTGGAAAAAATGCTGCTGACGCTGCGGGAAATCCGCCCTCAATCGGGCGCCGCGCAAAGCGCGCCGCAGCCGCGGCTCACCTGTGTTTTCGGCTGTGGCGGGGAGCGTGATCGCGGCAAGCGCGCCCTCATGGGCCGCATCGCAGCGCGACACGCCGATGCGCTGATCGTCACCAGCGACAATCCGCGCACCGAGGCGCCGCTGGCGATCATCGCCGACATACTCGCGGGTGTTTCGCGCCGCGGTGAGGCGAATAACCGCTGCGCCGTGATCGAGTCGCGCGCCCGCGCGGTCAGTGTGGCGGTGGCAGCGGCAAAGCCCGGCGACATCGTGTTGATCGCGGGCAAAGGCCACGAGCCTTATCAGGAAATCAATGGCGGGCGCCATCGCTACCGCGATGGCGCCGCGGTAACTGCCGCGTTGGCGAGGCGGCACGCATGATGCGCGTAGCCGAAGCCGCGTTTGCGCTGGGGGTCGAACATCGCGGCGGCAACCCGCTGTTTACCGCCGTCGGCAGCGACAGCCGCAACGTCAAGCCGGGTGAGTTATTCATCGCGCTGCGCGGCGCGCATTTTGATGCGCACCAGTACATCGCCGCAGCGCAGGCCGCGGGCGCGGTGGCGGTGATGGCGGACGCGGCAGGTGCGATGCACGCGCCGCCGAACCTGCCGCTGATCACGGTGAACGACACCCACAAAGGGCTGACGCAACTGGCTTACGCCTGGCGCAGCCGCTTTAGCGGGCCGCTGCTTGCGCTCACCGGCAGCAGCGGCAAAACCACGGTCAAAGAAATGCTGGCGGCGATACTGCGTGCGGCTGCGAACGACGGGGACGAGGCCGTGCTCGCCACGCGCGGCAATCTCAACAACGAGATCGGCGTGCCGCTGACGTTGCTGGAATTGCGCGCGGCGCATCGTTGCGCAGTGCTCGAGCTGGGCATGAATCACGCGGGTGAAATCAGCCGCCTGACGCAACTGGCGCGCCCGGATGTGGCGCTCATCAACAACGCCGGGCGCGCGCATATCGAATATCTGGGCAGCGAGGAGGCCATCGCGCGTGCCAAGGGCGAAATCTTCGAAGGCCTTTCCGCCCGGGGCATCGCGGTGCTCAACGCCGACGATGCCTACGCGCCGTTGTGGCGCGAATTGTGCAGCAAAAATAAATGCCTGCAATTTGGCCTGGAGCAACACGCCGATGTCAGCGCGCGTTACGAGCTGCGCGCGCTCGCCAGCGACATACACCTCTCCACGCCTGCGGGCGCGCTGAGCGTCACGCTCAACGCACCGGGTTTGCACAATGTGCGCAACGCGCTGGCGGCTGTCACCGCAGCATTAGCGCTCGCGGCGCCGCTGGCGGCGATAGCTGCGGGCCTCGCGCGTTACCGCGGCGTCAAGGGCCGCCTGCAACGCAAAGCGGCGCGGGGCGGTGCGACGCTGATCGACGATACCTATAACGCCAACCCGGAATCGATGCGCGCGGCCATCGATGTGCTGGCGCATGCGCCGGGGCGGCGCGTGCTGGTGCTCGGAGACATGGGTGAACTGGGTGAACGCGCTGCGGCCTGTCATGCCGAAGTGGGCGCTTATGCGCGGCACGCAGCGCCCGCGGGTATCGAGCGGCTGTATGCGCTGGGCGACATGTCGGCGCACGCGGTGGCGGCGTTCGGCGCCGGCGCGCGGCATTTTGCCACCATCGAAGAGCTGTTGGCTGAGCTGCAATCCACGCTCGCGTGCGAGGTTACCGTGCTGGTAAAAGGCTCGCGCTTCATGAAAATGGAGCGCGTGGTTGAGGCGCTGGCGGCGGCGCCGGGAGAAATGCACGCATGAGCGCGCGCGGCCACCATCATAAGTACGCAGCGCGCAGGCGCTGGTTTTCCGCTGGAGGCGCCGCATGCTGCTAGATCTCGCGCAATGGCTGGCGAAGGACATTCGTCTGTTCAACGTGTTCAATTACATCACCTTGCGCGCGGTGCTGGCGTGTCTCACGGCGCTGGTCATTTCGTTCGTGGTGGGGCCGGCGATGATCCGCAAGCTCACCACCTATAAAATCGGTCAGTCGGTGCGCGACGATGGCCCGCAAACCCACCTGATCAAAGCCGGCACACCGACCATGGGCGGCGCGCTGATCCTGGTAGCGGTGGTGGTGACGACTTTGCTGTGGGCGGATTTGCGCAACCGCTTTGTATGGATAGTGCTGCTGGTGACGATCGGTTTCGGCGTGGTCGGCTGGGTGGACGATTACCGCAAAGTGGTGCATCGCAATCCCAAGGGCTTGCCGGCGCGCGTCAAATTTTTCTGGCAATCGGTGATCGGGCTGACGGCCGCATGCTACATCGCATACTCGAGCAATCTGCCCGCGCAAACGCAGTTGATCGTGCCGTTTTTCAAGACCATAGCCTATCCGCTGGGGATGATCGGTTTCGTGGTGATGACCTACTGCGTGATCGTCGGCGCCAGCAATGCGGTGAATCTGACCGACGGGCTGGACGGCCTGGCGATCATGCCGACGGTGATGGTTGGCAGCGCGCTGGGCATCTTCGCCTATGTCGCGGGCAATTCGATCTTCGCGCGCTACCTGGGTTTCCCGTTCATACCCGGCGCGGGCGAGTTGCTGGTGATCTGCGCCGCCATCGCGGGCGCGGGGCTGGCATTTCTGTGGTTCAACGCCTATCCGGCGGAAGTGTTCATGGGCGACGTGGGTGCGCTGGCGCTGGGTGCGGCGCTCGGCACCATTGCCGTAATTGTGCGTCAGGAATTCGTGCTGTTCATCATGGGCGGCGTGTTCGTGGTGGAAACGCTGTCGGTGATTATTCAGGTGGCCTCGTACAAGATGACCGGCAAGCGCGTATTCCGCATGGCGCCGCTGCATCATCACTATGAACTCAAAGGCTGGAAGGAAAATCAGGTGGTCATTCGCTTCTGGATTATCACCATGATGCTGGTACTCGTAGGGCTCTCGACTTTGAAACTACGGTAAATGAACCACGCGAATGACCATTTGATTTGGGCGAAGGCTAATGTGCGCGTAGCGAACGTTAGCCGTAGCCAAAATAAAATCATTCGCTTCTGGATTATTACCATGATGCTGGTGCTGGTGGGGCTTTCGACGTTGAAGCTGCGCTGAGCGGGATGGCGTTATGAGGACTGAGGGATGAGGGTCGGGGATTCAGGGGTGGCGTCGGGCGATTTCAGGTTGCTGTGATGAACTCTTTGCGGGGGCGCAAGGTGCTGGTGCTCGGTCTGGGTGACAGCGGTTGGTCGATGACGCGCTGGCTGGCGCGGCAGGGCGCTGTGCTGTCGGTTGCCGATACGCGCGCGGCGCCGCCGCACGCATCATTGCTCGCGCGCGAGCTGCCCGAAGTGCGTTTGCGCACGGGTGTTTTTCAGCTTGAAGATTTTGCCGCTGTGGAGATGATCGCCGTCAGTCCGGGTATCGATCCGCGCGTGGGCGAACTGGCGGCCGCCATCCGGCGCGGCATGCCGGTGGCGGGCGACGTGGAGCTTTTCGCGCAGGCGTTGCGTGAGCGCAACCACGCCGCGCAGGTCATCGCCATTACCGGCTCCAATGGCAAAAGCACCGTCACCGCGATGTGCGGCGCGATCTGCGCCGCCGCCGGGCGCGACACGGTGATGGCGGGCAACATTGGCTTGCCGGTGCTGGAGGTGCTGACCCAGATTGAAGACGGCCGCGCGTTGCCCGATACCCTGGTGCTGGAGCTGTCGAGCTTTCAGCTTGAAACCACCGCTAGCCTCGCGCCGGTAGCCGCAGCCATGCTCAACCTGAGTGAAGACCATCTGGACCGCTACCACAGCTACGCGGATTACGCGGCGGCCAAAGCGCGCATCTTCAGCGGTGGCGGCGTGCAGGTGTTGAATCGCGACGACGCGCACAGTCTGGCGATGGCGCGCGCGGCAGGCGCCGCGCATGAGGTGGTGACCTTCGGGCTGTCGGCGCCACACACGGATTGCGAATGGGGATTGCGCGGCGCGGGCGCCACACCCGTGCTGGCGCACGGCGAAATTTCGCTGATGCCGCTCGCTGATTTGCCGGTTGCGGGTTTACACAACGCCGCTAACGCACTGGCGGCGGGCGCGTTGTGTCACGCCGCAGGTGTGCCTCATGGGGCGATGGCGGACGCCTTGCGCGCCTTCAAGGGTTTGCCGCACCGTGTAGAGAAGATTAATGAAATCAATGGCGTAGCGTTTTTTGATGACTCCAAAGGCACCAACGTAGGCGCTACGGTGGCGGCGTTAAGCGGCCTGCAGCAGCCGGTGGTATTGATCGCCGGCGGCGACGGCAAAGGGCAGGATTTCTCACCGCTGGCAGCGGTGGCCGCGCGCGCGCGCGCGGTGGTGCTGATTGGGCGTGACGCCGATGCCATCGCGCGCGTGCTCGAACCCGCCGGCGTAGCATTGCTGCGCGCGCGTGATATGTTTGAGGCGGTCGCTATCGCTTATCGTGCGGCGCAACCCGGCGACGCGGTGTTGTTGTCGCCGGCGTGCGCAAGTTACGACATGTTCCGCAGTTACGTGCATCGCGCCGAGGTGTTTGTGCAGGCGGTGTTACAACTCGCGCGGCGGGTGTGCTGACATGCCCTACACCGCCACACTGAAATCACGCTCAGCGCAGTCGCCGGCCGCCGAGTTTGACCGCGGCGTGCTGTGGATCTCTGTGTTGCTGCTGGGTCTGGGCCTGGTGATGGTGTATTCGTCTTCCATCGCCATCGCGGAAGCCGGCCGCAACACCGGCAATCAGCCGATGTATTACCTGATACGGCACGCCCTGTTTGTGGCGATCAGCGTGAGCGCGGGCCTGATCGCATTTCAGATACCCACGGCAGTGTGGCAGCGCTGCGCACCCTATCTGTTTGTGCTGGGCCTGGTGTTGCTGGCGCTGGTGTTGGTACCCGGCATCGGGCGCAAGGTGAACGGCGCGCAGCGCTGGATCTCGCTGGTGGTTTTTAATCTGCAACCGTCGGAGATGATGAAAGTGTTTGTCGTGCTGTACGCGGCCGACTACACCGTGCGCAAAGCGGCGTTCATGCACAACCTGCGCAGGGGCTTCATGCCGATGTTTTTTGTGATGCTGCTGGCCGGCGGCTTGCTGCTGTGCGAGCCGGATTACGGCGCCTACGCCGTCATTACGGTGATCGCGATGGGCATACTTTTTCTGGGCGGCATGAACTGGAAGCTGTTCGCCGGACTGATGGTGATGCTGATCGCGGGCTTTATCGCACTGATCCGGATCGCCCCTTATCGCATGGATCGCGTGGCGGTTTTCATGGATCCGTGGGCGGACGAATTCGGCAAGGGTTATCAGTTGTCGCACTCGCTGATCGCATTCGGGCGCGGCGAGTGGTTTGGCGTGGGTCTCGGCGGCAGCGTGGAAAAACTGTTTTATCTGCCCGAAGCGCACACCGATTTTCTGCTGGCGGTGATCGCCGAGGAACTCGGTTTTGTGGGCGTGCTGGCCATCGTGCTGATGTTTGCGTGGATCGTGCAACGCGCGTTCGCCATCGGCCGCCGCGCAGTGCTGCAGGGGCGTTACTACGCGGCGCTGGTGGCGCAGGGCATCGGCCTGTGGATCGGTGTGCAGGCGATCATCAACATGGGCGTGAACATGGGCATGCTGCCGACCAAAGGGTTGACGTTGCCGCTGCTGTCTTTCGGCGGCAGTGCGATAGCGGCGACCTGCGTGGCGATAGCAATTCTGCTGCGCATCGATTGGGAAAACAGGCAGCTCGCACGAGGGTTCAAAGTGTGAGCCGCACGTTGATGATCATGGCGGGCGGCACCGGCGGCCACATTTACCCAGCGATATCCGTGGCCGAATACTTGCGCGGACAAGGCTGGCAGATCGTGTGGCTGGGCTCGCGAGCGGGCATGGAAGCGCACATCGTGCAGCCGCTGGGTTACGCGATGGCGTGGATCCGTTTCTCCGGCTTGCGCGGCAAGGGACTCCTGCGCGCGCTGATGCTGCCGTTTAATTTGTTGATCGCATGCTGGCAAAGCGCGTGCGCAATATTCACGCATCGGCCCGACGTGGTGCTCGGCATGGGCGGCTATGTGGCGTTTCCGGGCGGGCTGATGGCCTCGCTGTTGCAGCGTCCGCTGGTGATTCATGAACAGAATTCGGTGGCCGGACTGACCAATCGCGTGCTGGCGCGGCTCGCCGACCGCGTGTTAATGACATTCCCTAATGCTTTTAAAAACAATAAGTTAGCAATGTGGGTGGGCAATCCTACACGGGCGGATATCTGTGCTGTAGCGGCGCCCGAAGCACGTTACGCGACGCGCGGTGCAAAGCTCAACCTGATGGTGCTCGGTGGCAGCCAGGGCGCGGCGGTGTTGAACGATACGCTGCCCAGGGCGCTGGCATTGATGCCCGAAGCACAGCGTCCGCAGGTGACGCATCAATCGGGCACGGCGCACTTGGCTGCCTTGCGCGCGGCGTACGCGGCGGCGGGCGTGCACGCCGAAGCGCTGCCCTTCATCGACGATATGGCGGCGCGTTACGCGGCGGCCGATCTGGTGATTTGCCGCGCGGGGGCGTCAACCGTGACCGAGATCGCGGCTGTCGGTGTGGCCTCGATATTGGTGCCGCTGCCGTGGGCCGTGGACGATCATCAAACGGCCAACGCGCGCTATCTGGCGGATCGCGGCGCGGCGATATTGATTCCACAAGCGGAGTTCACGCCCGAAAAACTGGCGCAACTTTTGCAAAATTTTGCGCGTGACAGGTTGCTGGAAATGGCGCGCGCGGCGCGCTCAGCGGCCAAGCCCGATGCGACGCGCACGGTCGGTGATATTTGTGTGGCGCTGGCGGGATAGAACAAATGAAGCACAAAGTTAAACACATACATTTTGTCGGCATAGGCGGCTCGGGTATGAGCGGCATTGCCGAAGTGCTGCTGAACCTGAATTATGAAATCAGCGGTTCTGATTTGTCGTCCAATGCCGCTACGCGCCGGCTCGCGAGCTTGGGCGCAACGGTGCACCAAGGCCATGCCGCACAAAACATCGCGCACGCCGATGTGGTGGTGGTATCCACGGCGGTCAAGGCGGATAACCCCGAAGTGATTGCGGCGCGCGACAAGCTTACGCCGGTGGTGCCGCGCGCACTGATGCTGGCGGAATTGATGCGACTTAAGCAGGGCATTGCGATCGCCGGCACGCACGGCAAGACCACCACCACCAGTCTGGTGGCGAGCGTGCTGGCCGAAGGCGGTCTTGATCCGACGTTCGTGATTGGCGGGCGCTTGAACAGCGCGGGCACGCACGCGCGCCTGGGTGGGGGCGAATTCATCGTGGTCGAAGCCGATGAATCGGATGCGTCGTTTCTGCATTTGCAGCCGGTGCTGTCGGTGATCACCAATATCGATGCCGATCACATGGAGACCTACGGCCACTCCATGGATAAGCTCAAGCAGGCGTTCGTCGATTTCACCCAGCGTCTGCCGTTCTACGGCAGGGTAGTGCTGTGCCAGGACGACACCCACGCGCGCGAAATTTTGCCGCAGATCACCAAGCCGGTGACGACCTATGGTTTCGCGCCCGAAGCGCAATTGCGCGCGCTGGATATAACCCACAGTGGTGGTCAGATGCACTTTCGCGCAGTGTGCGACGGCGTTGCCGATTTGGCTATAGAACTCAATCTGCCCGGCATGCACAACGTGCTGAATGCGCTGGCAGCGATTGCGGTAGCCACGGAAGTGGGCGTGCCCGGCGCCAAAATCGTCAAAGCGCTGGCGGAGTTCAAGGGCGTGGACCGGCGCTTCCAGCGTTATGACGGTGTCGCCTTGGCCGGCGGCGGACGCTGCACGGTGATCGACGACTACGGCCACCATCCGGTGGAAATGGCCGCTACGCTGGCCGCGGCACGCGGCGCGTTTCCGGGCCGGCGCCTGCTGCTCGCCTTCCAGCCGCATCGCTACACCCGCACCCGCGACTGCTTCGAGGATTTCGTCAAGGTGCTGTCCACGGTGGATGCGCTGGTGCTGAGTGAAGTGTATGCCGCCGGCGAGGCGCCGATCGTCGCTGCCGACGGACGCGCCCTGGCGCGAGCGGTACGCCTGCAGGGCAAGGTTGAGCCGATTTTTGTCGATGGCGTTTTAATGATGCCGGAAGCAATACACGATGCAGCACGCGATGGCGACGTGGTGCTGATCATGGGCGCGGGGTCGATTGGCGGTGTGGCGGGGACTTTGGTGAAGAGTGACAAGTGAATAGCAAAAAACCTTACCGCAAAGGCGCAAAGACGCAAAGAACCCCCGCAAAGGAGTTCTTTGCGTTTCCTCTGCGTCTTTGCGCCTTTGCGGTGAGAGGTTGTTGTTTTGGTGTTCAAAGGTAACTGCGGGCTATGAACATGGCGGAAGCACTGAATCTGCAAAATCTGCGCGGTGAACTGCGGTTGAACGAACCTATGGCCAGACACGTCAGCTGGCGGGCAGGCGGCGCCGCTGCGCGCACCTACGCGCCGGTCGATGTGGATGATCTTGCGGTCTTTTTGCGCAGTGTGCCGCGTACGGAGGGCTTGTACTTTGTCGGACTTGGCAGTAACCTCTTGGTTCGCGATGGTGGTGTGCGAGCCACGGTCGTGTTTACGCACTGGGCGTTACGGCAGATCGCAATGGTGAGCAAGGGAGAACGCGACATCGAAATTCACGCTGGGGCTGGCATATCGTCCCCCAAGGTCGCACGATTCGCCGCGCTGCATGGCGCGGAAGGGGCGGAATTTCTCTCAGGAATCCCCGGCACCATCGGCGGCGCACTGGCGATGAACGCGGGGTGTTTTGGCGGCGAAACGTGGCAGCTGATTTCGAACGTCACCACCATCGACCGCGCCGGACAGTTGCATCAGCGTGGACGTGATGAATTTCAGATTGCTTATCGCAGCGTAAAAGGCCCGGCGGATGAGTGGTTTGTGTCCTCCACGCTGCGCGTGCCCCGAGGGAGCGGTGAAAAATCCCGCAATAAAATAAAAGCGTTACTGTCCAAACGCATTGCAAGCCAGCCGCTGCAACAGCCCAACGCGGGTTCCGTGTTTCGCAACCCGCCGGCTGACCATGCCGCGCGTCTGATCGAAGCCTGCGGCTTGAAAGGCAGGCGCATCGGCGGTGCGGAAATCTCGCGCAAGCACGCCAATTTCATCGTCAATAGCGGCGGCGCAAGCGCGGCGGACATTGAAGCGTTGATCGATCTCGCGCAAAGCACGGTGCGCGAGAAATTTGGCGTCGAGCTGGAGCGCGAGGTGCGCATCATCGGGGAACGTGTTTGAGTACCTTTGGCAAGGTGGCGGTAATGATGGGCGGCCGTTCGGCCGAGCGCGAAATCTCGCTCAAAAGCGGCACCATGGTGCTGGCCGCACTGCAGCGCAAAGGCGTCGATGCGCACGCGTTTGATCCCCGTGATCAGGGCTTCGAGCAGTTGGCCGCGCAGCGCTTTACGCGGGTGTTCATCGCGCTGCACGGGCGTTTTGGTGAAGATGGCACGGTGCAGGGCGCGCTCGAAGTGCTGGGCATTCCGTATACCGGCAGCGGCGTGATGGCGAGCGCATTGGCGATGGACAAGTGGCGTACTAAGCTCGCGTGGCTGGCGTCGGGGATTCCCACGCCTGTATATGAGATGCTGACGGCGCAATCCCAGGCCGCGGATGTGGCCGCGCGGCTCGCCATGCCGCTGATGGTAAAGCCGGTGCACGAAGGTTCCAGCATCGGCATCAGCAAAGTCGAATCGATTGAAAAATTCGAAGCGGCGTACGAGCTCGCCGCGCGTCACGACCGCAGTGTGATCGCCGAGCAATTCATCAGCGGGCGCGAGTTGACGGCGGCTATTCTGAATGACCAGGCGTTGCCGTTGGTGCGCATCGAAGCGCCGCAAGGCAACTACGATTATCACAACAAGTATTTTGGCGACGCAACGAAATACCATTGCCCCAGCGGTTTGCCCACCGCGCTCGAATCGCTGATTCAGGCGCAGGCGCTGGCAGCGTTTCGCGTTATCGGTTGTGAGGGCTGGGGACGGCTGGATTTGATGCTGGACGCCGAAAACCGCCCGTGGTTTCTCGAAGTGAACACCATACCGGGCATGACCGATCACAGTCTGGTGCCGATAGCGGCGCGCGCGAGCGGCATCGCCTTTGACGATCTGGTGCTGCGCATTCTGGAGTCGGCGCATGTGGGATAACCCCTACACGCTCAATCGCGTGTCGGACTTGTTGTTCGCGGCCGCGGCGTTGATCGTGCTGTATTGGGCGGGGCGCTTTGCCATCCATCAGCCGTTGTTCGCGATGCATGAGTTGCGGGTGACGGGGGCACCGGGACATGTCACGCTGGAACAGGTGGAAGCGATCACGCAGCGCGATTTTCACGGCACGTTTTTCACACTCGATATCGTGCGGCTGCGCGCCTCGTTCGAGAAACTACCATGGGTGCGCAAAGCGGACGTGCGGCGGCAATGGCCGGACCGCATTGAGGTGTCGATCGAAGAGCACAAAGCGCTGGCGCGTTGGGGCGTGGATGCGCTGGTGAATACCCACGGCGAAGTGTTTGCGGCGGCCTCCGACGCGACGCTGCCGGTGTTCACGGGACCGCAGGGTGCAGCGGGTGAAATCACGGCGCGTTATGCGGTGTTTCGGCGTGAACTGGCTGCCATCGGGCGCGAGCCTGTCGAAGTGCAGTTGTCGCCGCGTCGCGCCTGGCAGCTGCGGCTGGACAACGGCATGACCGTGGCGGTGGGGCGCGAACAGGTTGCGGCACGGCTCACACGTTTTGTGTCGGCGTACTCGCAGACCATCGCCACGCTGGGGCGGCGCGTGGACTACGTGGATTTGCGTTACAGCAATGGTTTCGCGGTGCGTGTGCCGGAACTGGCGCCGGTGAAACCCCCGGCGCCCCAGCCCCAAGTGCCCGCCATGGCAAGGCCGAAAGCCTGATGCGATGAGCAAAGCGCGCGAAAGCAAAAACATCATCGTCGGCCTCGATATTGGCACCTCGAAGATCGTGGCGATTGTCGCCGAGATGAAACTCGATGGCGGGTTTGAAATCATCGGCATGGGCACCCATCCGTCGCGCGGTCTTAAAAAGGGCGTGGTGGTCAACATTGAAACCACGGTGTCGGCGATACAGCGCGCGCTCGAGGAAGCGGAGCTGATGGCCGATTGCAAAATCAGCCAGGTGCATACCGGCATCGCGGGCAGCCACGTGCGCAGTTTCAACTCCCAGGGCATGGTCGCGATCAAGGACAAGGAGGTCGCGCAGATCGACATCGAGCGCGTGATCGAAACCGCCAAAGCGGTGCAGATCCCGAACGACCAGCAGATTTTGCACATCCTCAATCAGGAATTCATCATCGACGGCCAGGAAGATGTGCGCGAGCCGCTGGGCATGGCCGGGGTGCGGCTGGAGGTGAAAGTGCACATCGTCACCGGCGCGGTGTCGGCGGCACAGAACATTATCAAATGCGTGCGCCGCTGCGGACTGGAAGTGAGCGATCTGGTGCTGCAGCCGCTGGCCTCCGCCATGGCGGTGGTGTCGGAGGACGAAAAAGACCTCGGCGTGTGCCTCATCGACATCGGCGGCGGCACCACCGACATCGCGGTGTTCACCCACGGCGCGATCCGTCACACCGCGGTGATACCCATCGCCGGCGACCAAATCACCAGCGATATCGCGATGGCGTTGCGCACGCCGACCAAGGACGCCGATGACATCAAAATCAAGCACGGTTGCGCCTTGTCGCAGTTGGCCGATCCGCAGGAAATGATTGAAGTGCCCGGCGTCGGCGACCGCGGCCCCAAGCAATTATCGCGCAAGACGCTGGCCGAGGTGATCGAACCGCGCGTCGAGGAACTGTATTCGTTGATACAGGCGGAGCTGCGCCGCAGCGGTTATGAAGACCTGCTGTCGTCGGGCATCGTGCTTACCGGCGGCTCCAGCATGCTGCAGGGCATGGTGGAACTGGGCGAAGAGATTTTTCACATGCCGGTGCGCGTGGGTCAGCCCTCGTACCAAGGCGGGCTTGCCGAGGTGGTGCGTCATCCGCGCTACTCGACGGCGATGGGTTTGCTGATCGACGGCATGCGGCAATACCGGCAGCAGGAATTCGCGCGCACGCAAAGCGGCGCGCTGCAACAGTTGCTGGATCGCATGAAGGCCTGGTTCAAGGGAAATTTCTGAGGTTGGTTTGAAGCGAGTTTACAGAGCACAGGTATTTATTTTTGGATGGTTTTATTTTAACAATCGACGCGAAAACGGAGGCACAAAATGATAGAGCTGATCGATGCGCAATCGCAGGATGCAGTTATCAAGGTAATCGGCGTGGGTGGTTGCGGCGGCAACGCCGTGGATCACATGATCGCGCAGGGCGTGGCGGGCGTGGAGTTCATCTGCGCCAACACCGATGCGCAGGCGCTCAGGCGCAATCAGGCCAAGGTGCAATTGCAATTAGGCGCCAATGTAACCAAGGGCCTGGGCGCGGGCGCCAATCCCGAAATGGGACGCCAGGCCGCAATGGAAGACCGCGAGCGCATCGCTGAACTCATCAGCGGCGCCGATATGCTGTTCCTCACCGCAGGCATGGGCGGGGGCACCGGCACCGGCGCCGCACCGGTGGTGGCGGAAATCGCCAAGGAACTCGGCGTGCTGACTGTTGCCGTGGTCACCAAACCGTTTGCGTTTGAAGGCAAGCGCCAGCGCATCGCAACCGAAGGCCTCGAACTGCTGGCGCAGCATGTTGACTCGCTGATTGTGATTCCCAACGACAAACTGACCCAGGTGCTCGGCAACACGGTGACGCTGGACGAAGCCTTCAAGGCCGCCAACGATGTACTGCACGGCGCGGTGGCGGGCATCGCGGAAATCATCAGCAGCCCCGGCATGATCAACGTGGATTTCGCCGACGTGCGTACCGTGATGGCGGAAATGGGCATGGCGATGATGGGCTCGGCCAAGGCAGCGGGGCCGGATCGCGCACGCGCAGCGGCCGAGCAGGCAGTGGCGTGCCCGCTGCTCGAAGACATCAACATTTCCGATGCGCGCGGCGTGCTGATCAATATCTCCGCCAGCAAGGCGAGCTTCCAGTTGCAGGAAATGTATGACGTGATGGAAACGATCAAGGCATTTGCGGCGGATTCGGCGACGGTGATCGTGGGCGCGGTCTACGACGAAGCACTCGAAGATAATCTGCGCGTCACTATCGTTGCCACCGGTTTGGGCAAACCCGCCAGCCGTGGTCAAATGAAGCCGCTGCAGGTGGTTGTGCAAAAAACCGGCACTGACAATCAGCCGCTGGAAGTGAACTACGACGATCTGGAGCAGCCGGCCGTATTGCGCCGCCGCAATCGCGATGCCACAGTGGAGGCGATGAGGCAGTCAGGCGTGGACACGCTGGATATACCGGCGTTTTTGCGCAAGCAGGCGGATTGAGGGGTGTGCTAATTTGTAACGCGCGGCGGCCGCGGTCGTGAGGTGGCGAGCGGCACGAGCGTGTCCTTGCCGCCACCGCATTTAGGCGCAGCGCTGCGTTTTATTGCACCAGGCTTTCAGTCACCCCGCCAGGCGTGTTATAATCTATATCTAATTGAATTTAAAGGGATAGTTTCCGGGCGTTCTGGCGGCAGTGTGGTTGCCCCTGTAGACGCCTAAAGCCTTCATTTCCATGATCCGCCAACGCACTCTTAAAAACACCATCAGCGCCACCGGCATCGGTGTGCATACCGGTGAAAAGGTCTACATGACCTTGCGTCCGGCCGCGGTCGATAGCGGTATTGTGTTCCGGCGCGTCGATTTGCCGCAGGTCGTCGAGATCAAGGCCGATCCCTATGCGGTGGGTGACACGCGGCTGGCGTCCTGCCTGGTAAAAGACGGCGCCTCGGTAGGCACGGTGGAGCATTTGATGTCGGCGCTGGCAGGCTTGGGCATCGACAATGCCACTGTGGATTTGTCGGCCGCCGAAGTGCCGATCATGGACGGCAGCGCGGGGCCGTTTGTGTTTTTGCTGCAATCGGCGGGCATCTCAGAGCAAAACGCAGCCAAGCGCTTTATCCGCATCCTCAAGACCATTGAAGTGCGGCACGGCGACAAATGGGTGCGTCTCAAGCCGTTCAACGGTTTCAAGCTCGATCTGGCCATTGAGTTTAACCACCCGGTGTTCGAGCGTTCGCGCCAGACCGTGAGTTTTGATTTTTCGGCCACCTCGTATGTCAAGGAGGTGAGTCGGGCGCGCACCTTTGGTTTCATGCAGGACGTGGAAGCGATGCGCGCGCAGGGGCTGGCGCTGGGCGGCAGTCTCGACAATGCCATCGTGATGGACGAGTACCGCATTTTAAACAGCGATGGGTTGCGTTACGACGATGAATTCGTCAAGCACAAGGCGCTGGATGCGATCGGTGATTTATATCTTTTGGGGCACCCGATTGTCGGTGCGTTCAGCGGCTTTAAGTCCGGCCATGCGCTCAACAACCAACTGCTGCGCACGTTGCTGGAAGACACGCAGGCCTGGGCGTATTGCAGTTTTGAGAAAGCTGAAGATGCGCCCGGTTTTCTTACCTGGCAACCGCAAATCTTCGGTGCCGCAGGCGCCTGATCTGCGCGGTATTCCGGCGTAGCGGATTTATCGCGCTTAAGCGCTTTATTTAATTCGCTTTCTCACCAGGTTAGTTATCGCAACTTTCAGTTCCGGGTTGCGTACCGTTTGTGACAGATTTTCAAATTGTTCAATACAATCAACAGGTAGTAAATTTTTCTTAATCCGATTTGCTGCTTTTTGCTGCGGTAAATTTACTTGCAGCTCCACTTTAATTCCAGTAACCTGCGCTTCCAGTTTACTGAAGATGGGCAGCAGACGCGGTAGCAGTTGGCGCAGTTTCGCGGCAACCGCTGCATGATCCGCAAATAAATAAAGCGTACCTGCCTTGATGTAACCGACGCGGCTTGATTGCGTAAGATAAGCGTGTTCGGCCTGGGTGTAGTCTACAAAAGCCTGTTGCAACGCTGCGTGTTTTCGCGCGCTTTTACGTATGGCCTCGAGTTCGCTCGTAGCCACGATCAGTTGGCGGATGTCACGCAACGGCATAATTTGCAGCGCGGAGGTAAAAGTTGAATATTATTCTCATATCCGGGCATCTGGCTAAGGCGCGGACGCTAACCTTGGGTGTGAAGCATGTGGCCGGCGCTGCGGCTTGCGCCATGTTCGCTATTGTCGGCATCGCGGGTGTGCTCAATTTCGTGGTGCTGCGGTATGCATCCACGATGAACTTTATGCCCTATTTACAGAGTCAGGTGCTTTTGATTCAGCAGGCCCAGCAGCATGAGAACGAATCCTATATGCGCGACAACCTCAATGCCATGGCGCAGCGGCTGGGGCAAATGCAGGCGCAACTGCTGCGCCTGGATACACTGGGCGAGCGGCTCGCCAAACTCGCCGGCTTCAAGCCCCAGGAGTTTCAGTTCAATGAGCCGCCCGGACGCGGCGGCGCGTTGTCGACGGTGCCCAGCCGTGATTTTACGCTGAATGAGTTGTCGAAAAAGGTGGATCAGCTCACGCGTCAGGTGGATGACCGCGGCGACAAGCTGGGTGTGCTGGAATCGCTGCTGGTTTTGGAAAGCGCCAAAAGAAAACTGATTCCCACCATGATGCCGGTGCTCGGCGGCGCCTACAATTCCAACTTTGGCTGGCGCATCGACCCGTTTAACGGCCAGTACTCGTATCACGAAGGCATCGATTTCGCGGGCGCCGAAGGCACCCCGGTATTGGCGGCTGCCGGCGGCATCGTGGTGTATGCGGAATACCACGCCGCCTATGGTAATATGGTGGAAGTCGATCATGGCAACGATTTGATCACGCGCTATGCGCATGCAGCACGGTTGCACGTCAAAGTGGGTGATATGGTGTTGCGTGGCGCGAAAATAGCGGAAGTGGGACGTACCGGCCGCGCCACGGGAACCCACCTGCATTTTGAAGTGCGGCAACGTGGTATTGCAGTGAATCCCGCCCAGTTCTTGCAGTTGCCGGGTTGAATGTAGATACGGCTCAGGACAGACGCTACAGTAAGCGCGTGGGGTGGGGATTTTCCCGCCCCTTTTTATTTGCTCGGGAGTTTGAAGCCGTTCATGGTTACCGGAATCCTCAAAATAATATTTGGCAGCCGCAACGACCGGCTGCTTAAACAGTACCGCCGCAGGGTTACCGCCATCAATGCGCTGGAGCCGGTAATCTCCAAACTCTCCGATGAAGCCTTGCGCGCCAAGACCGATGAATTCCGCGGCCGCATCACAGCCCATCTCGCGAAGCTCGAAGCGGGTGCGGCGCGCGACAAAACCGCGATGGCGCAGGCGCGCGAGCGCGAGACCCGGGAGATTATCGACGAGATTCTGCCGGAAGCGTTCGCGGTGGTGCGCGAAGCGTCCAGGCGCACATTGGGCATGCGCCATTTCGACGTGCAAATGCTCGGCGGCATAGCGCTGCACAACGGAAAAATTTCCGAGATGCGCACCGGCGAAGGCAAAACGCTGATGGCCACGCTGCCCGCGTATTTGAATGCGCTGGCCAGCTACGGTGTGCATATCGTTACCGTCAATGATTACCTCGCGCAACGCGACGCGGACTGGATGGGGGCGATCTATCGCTTCCTCGGCCTCAGCGTGGGCGTGAACCTGTCGCAGATGGCGCACGATCTCAAGCAGCAGGCGTACGCGGCTGACATCACTTATGGCACCAACAACGAGTTCGGCTTCGATTATTTGCGCGACAACATGGTCTACCAAACTGCGGAAAAAGTGCAGCGTGTGCTGAGTTTCGCCATCGTGGATGAGGTGGATTCCATCCTCATCGACGAGGCGCGCACGCCGTTGATTATTTCCGGGCAGGCCGAGGACACCACCGAGCTCTACGTCAAAATGAATGTGGTGGTGCCCAAACTGGTGCGCCAAAAAGAGGAAAAAAGCGAAGAAGGCGATTATTGGGTCGATGAGAAGGCGCATCAGGTGATGCTGTCCGAAGACGGGCATCAGCACGCGGAGGAATTGCTGGCGCAAGCGGGCATGCTGTCGCCGGACACCAGTCTTTACGATCCCGCCAACATTAATCTCATGCACCACCTCAACGCGGGGCTGCGTGCGCATACGCTGTATCACAACGAGCAGCAGTACGTGGTGCAGAACGGCGAGATCATCATCGTTGACGAATTCACCGGGCGCCTGATGCCCGGCCGGCGCTGGTCGGAGGGCCTGCATCAGGCGGTGGAGGCCAAAGAGGGGGTGGAAATCCAGAAGGAGAATCAAACGCTGGCGACGATTACCTTCCAGAATTATTTCCGCATGTACAAAAAACTGGGGGGCATGACCGGCACCGCCGATACCGAAGCCTATGAATTTCAGCAGATCTACGGGCTGGAAACGGTGATCATCCCCACGCATCATCCGATGATCCGCAAGGACAGGAATGACCTGGTGTATCAGTCCACCTCGGAAAAATACAAAGCAGTGATCGAAGACATCAAGGACTGTTACAAACGTGGCCAGCCGGTGCTGGTGGGCACGACCTCGATTGAGAACTCGGAGCTGCTCGCGGGTTTGCTGGTGAAAGAAGCGGTGCCGCACAACGTACTGAACGCCAAACAGCACGCGCGCGAAGCGGAAATCATTATCCAGGCGGGGCGGTCGAAGATCGTGACCATTGCCACCAATATGGCGGGCCGCGGTACCGACATTGTGCTGGGCGGCAATCCCAACCCGCAAATTGATGCGGTGAAAGCCGACACCACGCTTGATGAAACCGCCAGGAACCGGTGGATCGAAGATATCCGTTACGAATGGCAGACGCTGCATAACCAGGTGGTGGCGCTGGGCGGCGTGCATATCATCGGCACTGAGCGGCATGAGTCGCGCCGCATCGACAACCAGTTGCGCGGACGTTCGGGCCGCCAGGGCGATCCCGGGTCCAGCCGCTTTTATCTGTCGCTGGATGACTCGCTGATGCGTATTTTTGCCGGTGAGCGGGTGAAGTCGATCATGCAGCGCCTGAAGGTGCCGGAAGGCGAGCCGATTGAAGCGGGCATCATCAACCGCTCCATCGAAAACGCGCAGCGCAAAGTCGAGGCGCGCAACTTCGATATCCGCAAACATCTGCTCGAGTACGACGATGTTGCCAACGATCAGCGCAAGGTGATCTACCAGCAGCGCAACGAGTTGCTTGACGCCGAGGACATGTCGGAGACCATCACCGCGATGCGCGCCGATGTGGTCAGCGGCGTCGTCGCGCAGCATATCATCGAGGGCAGCCTCGAGGAACAATGGGACGTGGCCGGGCTGGAGCGCACACTCGACAGCGAGCTGGCGTTGCCGTTGCCGGTTCAGCAGTGGCTCAAGGATGAACCGGGGCTGGAGGAAGAAGCGCTGCGTTCACGCATAGTCGCGGCGGCGCACCAGGCTTATAACGACAAGATCGCGGTCGTCGATGCGCAGGCCATACGCCAGTACGAACGCGGCCTGATGTTGCAAAGTATCGATACCCACTGGCGTGAGCATTTGTCGTCGCTCGATCACCTGCGCCAGGGCATACACCTGCGTTCCTATGCGCAGAAAAACCCGACCCAGGAATACAAGCGCGAAGCGTTTGAATTGTTTTCAATGCTGCTCAATACCATCAAAGGCGAAGTCACCCGGGTGCTGATGACCATGCGCATACGCAGCGCCGACGAATTGCAGGCGGTTGAAGGACCCGAAGCGCCCACCAATGTGCAGTACCGGCATGCCGACTTTGATGGCGCCGCTGCCGAAGATGCGCCCGCGCCCGCCGCTGGCGAACCCGATGTGCAACCGCAACAGCCCTTCGTGCGCAGCGGACAAAAAGTGGGGCGTAACGACCCTTGTCCCTGTGGATCGGGCAAAAAATTCAAGCAGTGCCACGGCAAACTCAACTGAAGTCGAACCGCGTTTGGCGGTAGAGGCCCGCGTTCAAGATCGGAGTCACAACATGGCGGTTAATCTTTCACCTCCTGATCCCGCGAAGTTGCTGGCGGTAGCCGGCGTCACCCTCGGCATCGCCAAGGCAAATATCCGCAAGCCCGACCGCAAGGATCTGCTGGTGATGCGCCTGGACGAGGGCGCGCGCGTGGCGGGCGTGTTCACGCAGAATCGTTTTTGCGCGGCGCCGGTGGTGGTCGCGCGCCAGCATCTGTCCATGCTCGACCCGGGGAAATCCGTGCGCGCACTGGTGGTCAACACCGGTTGCGCCAACGCGGGCACCGGCAAGGACGGGCTCAGGCACGCGCGCGAAACCTGCGCGGCGCTGGCGCAATTGCTCGGCTGCGCATCGTCGCAAGTGTTGCCGTTTTCGACTGGCGTCATTATGGAGCCGTTGCCGGTGGATAAAATCATTGCCGGACTGCCGCAATGCGTGGCGGACTTGCAGCCTGCAAACTGGGCGCGGGCCGCGCAGGCGATCATGACCACGGATACGGTGCCCAAGGCAGCGTCGCGCACATTCGCTGTGGGCGGCACGAAAATTACGGTTACCGGAATTGCCAAAGGCGCCGGCATGATACATCCCAATATGGCGACCTTGCTGGGCTACGTGGCGACCGACGCCGCGGTGAGTCTGCCGCTGGTGAAGCGCGCGCTTGCCTATGCGGCGCAGCGCTCGTTTAACTGCATCACCGTGGATGGAGATACTTCGACCAACGATTCGTTCATCCTGATCGCTAGCGGCAAAGCCGCAATGCCTGAAATTACCAGCGCCGGCAGCGGCGAGTACGCGGCGTTTCGTGATGCCGTGACAACGATCGCGCTGGAACTGGCGCAGGCCATCATCCGCGACGGCGAAGGCGCCACAAAGTTCATCACCGTGCGGGTCGAAGGCGGCAACACCGAGGAAGAGTGCCGCAAGGTGGCGTACGCGATAGCGCATTCGCCGTTGACCAAGACGGCGTTTTTTGCGTCCGACCCCAATCTCGGCCGCATCCTGTGCGCCGTGGGTTACGCCGGCATAGGCGATCTTGATGCCGACAAAATTGATTTGTATCTGGATGATGTGCTGGTGGCCAAAAACGGCGGACGCCACGCCGATTATAAGGAAGCCGATGGCCAGCGCGTGATGAAGCAAGCTGAAATTACAGTGCGCGTCGCGCTCAATCGCGGCAGCGCCTCGGCAACCGTATGGACCTGTGATTTGTCGCACGATTACGTCAGCATCAATGCTGATTACCGCAGTTAAGATATTATAAAATCTCTTTTAAAACAGATACTTATAGACTATGCCCGATGTCAGTAGCCTGTTGGCGCGCACCGAGTCGCTGGTGGCGCGGCTGGAACAGCTGGTGCCCGCCGCATCGGCGCCTACGAATTGGAAATCGTCGATAGCGTTTCGCTGGCGCAAGCACGGCGGAAATAATGGACGCGGCGGACGCGGCGTGCTGCAACCGGTAAACCAGGTTCACCGCATTCAGTTGAAAGACCTGCGCGGCATCGACGCGCAAAAGTTGCTGGTCGAACAAAACACGCGACAGTTCGTCGCAGGTCATCCGGCCAACAATGTATTGCTGACCGGGGCGCGCGGCACCGGCAAATCGTCTTTGATCAAGGCGTTGCTGACCCGCTACGCGCCGCGCGGATTGCGGCTGATCGAGGTAGAAAAGCAGGACCTCGTTGATCTGCCGGACATTGTTGATCTCATTTGTAACCGGCCCGAGCGCTTCGTGTTGTATTGCGACGACCTTTCGTTCGAGGCCGACGAGCCGGGCTACAAGGCGCTCAAAGTGGTGCTCGACGGATCGGTGGCTGCGGCTTCCGACAACTGCCTGATTTACGCCACCTCGAATCGCCGCCACTTGATGCCGGAGTTCATGCAGGAAAATCTCGAATACAAGCATGTCGGCGGAGAAATACATCCTGGCGAAACCTCGGAAGAAAAAGTATCGCTGTCGGAGCGTTTTGGCCTGTGGGTGTCGTTTTATCCGTTTGATCAGGACGAGTATTTGAATATCGCCGCGGTGTGGCTCGAACACTACCAGGTGGCGGACACGCGTTCCGCCGCAGTGCGGCAGGCCGCATTGCAGTGGTCGCTGCAGCGCGGTTCGCGCAGCGGCCGTGTCGCCTGGCAATTCGCGCGCGACTGGGCGGGACGCACGCGCCTCGCGCGCAAAAAGTAAATCCCGTCCCGATGCCCGCATCGCGCCGCCGCATCGAAGTCGCCGCCGCGGTACTACTGGATGCCAGCGGACGCTTTCTGCTGGCGCAGCGCCCAGCCGGCAAAGCCTTTGCAGGTTACTGGGAGTTTCCCGGCGGCAAAGTCGAAGCTGGAGAATCCGCGGCTGCGGCGATGTGCCGCGAGCTGCAGGAAGAACTCGGCATCGAAGTGGATACCGTATGTCCGTGGCTCACCCGCGACTTTGAGTATCCGCACGCCGCGGTGCGCTTGCGATTTTTTCGCATTTATCAATGGCGCGGCGAGCCGCACGGCCGCGAAGGCCAGCGCTTTGCGTGGCAGACTGCCGGCGCGCTGAATGTCGGTCCAATATTGCCGGCGAACGGGCCGATTTTGCGCGCGCTGGATCTGCCGGATGTTTACGCCATCACGCAGGCCGCTGCGCTGGGCGCCGATATTTTCAGGCTGAGGCTCGCCGCAGCATTGGCGCACGGTTTGAAGCTGGTGCAGGTGCGCGAGAAACAAATGCCCGCGCACGCGTTACGGCAGTTCGCGGCAGAGGTGGTTGCGGATGCGCATCCATACGGTGCGCGCGTATTGATCAATGGCGATGTGCAACTCGCAAACGAAGCGGGTGCGGACGGCGTGCATCTGACAGCGGCACAATTGCTTACACTAACGCAGCGCCCGGCTTGCGAATGGGTGGCGGCGTCGTGCCACAGCCGCGCGGAGGTCGAAGCGGCCACGCGCCTGGGTGTGGATTTCGCCGTGGCGGGGCCGGTGGCGCCTACGCCCACGCATGCGGGCGCGCCGCTGCTGGGATGGCACGGCTTCACGCAATGCGTGGAAGACGCATCGATACCGGTATACGCGCTGGGCGGCATGCTGCCGCGAGACCTGGAGACGGCGCGGCGGGCGGGCGCGCAGGGCGTGGCGATGTTGCGCGGGGCCTGGCTTTAATTCAACGCGGGGCCATCGCTGGAAATATCCCCCTCGCCGCCGTCGTCCATGTCGTCGTGCTCTACCACGGGAATACGGTAACTTTCGCTGGCCCACGCGCCAAGATCAATCATCTTGCAGTGCTCGGAACAAAAGGGCCGCCACGGATTGCCGGCGCCCCACACCACCTTGGTGCCGCATCGCGGGCAACTCACCAAACGCTCTAGCATGGCTACAAATTACAGAACGTCAGTTCAAATTCAACGTCCGTCTCGACCGTCTTGGGACGTTGTCCGCCTTCGTTGCAGGTGAAGCGGATATTGAGCGCGTACTTGTTGGCGCTGATTTCAGGTACGCACTGATAGTTGCGCGACAGGCGGATGCACAACATTTGCGCCACGCGGCCCGCCATCATCTGCTGATAGACGCCCTGGTGCGCGACCATTGTCGTGCTTTTGCCGCTTTCGCGCAGCAGCCGCAACACAATGACTATGGCTTCGCGTATCGGTTGGAAAGGCGCCAGCCATTGATTGAGATCGTGGCGGCGTTGATCGCTGTTTTGCTGCAGCCAAAAGTGATACCACGGCAAATCGAATTCGCACACGCCGCCGGGTATGCTGGTGCGTTGCTTGATGCTCATCAGCCAGTCATTTTCGCGCAGTTCCTGCCCCACTTTTCCGGAGACATGAAATAATTTCGACGCAGCCTGATCGATTTTCAACAGTATGTCGTCGAGTGCGGTTTCGGACACATCGGGATTATCGTGCAGCGCATCCAGGATGTGCTTCTGGCGTTCGAGTTCCTGCAACAAGTCGGACTTCAAATCCGCACGGCTCGCCACTTCGAGTATTTCAAAAATGGAAACCAGCGCCGCATGATGTTCGAGGGCGACCGATTTGGCGAGAAAATACTCGACGCGCTCGTACAAGTCCTCGAAGCGCAACAAAGTACGCACACGCTCGCTAAGCGGATACTCGTAGCTGATCACAAGAGGTCCGGGGTTGCGGTTGATAATGTGGACGAGTATTCACCATATTGCCCAAAAAATAAAGGGTTAACTGCGATTGCCTGCGCCGGCGGCCTGGCTGTGCCCCAGTTCCAGATAACGGGTATGGTATGCGGCCACCTGCCGGCGCAGATCGTCCTCGCTGCCGTCGTTGTGCAGGACATCATCCGCTCCGGCGAGGCGCTGTGCCCTGGGTAATTGCGCCGCCATGATGGCGCGCACCGCAGCCTCGGATAACGCGCTGCGGCGCATGGTTCTGTCGATTTGCTGCTGCTCCGTGCAATCCACCACTGCGACGCGCTGGGTAATATCGCGGTAGGTATTGCGCTCCAGCAGCAGCGGCACAGCCAGAATGACGTAGGCTTGTGTCGCGCCGAGCACTTGCGCGCGCGCGGCCGTATTGATCAAGGGGTGCAGGATCGCTTCCAGCCGGACCTTGGCCGCTGCATCGCCAAATACCCGCTCGCGCATGCGTGCGCGATCCATGCTGCCATCGGCCGCAATGAATTCAACACCGAATTTTTCGCGGATTTCAGGGATGGCTGCGCCGCCGGGTTTGGTCAGTGCATGCGAGATGTCATCGACATCCACGATGCCCGCGCCCAGCGCGCCAAACAGGCGCGCCGCGCTGGATTTGCCGGAGCCGATGCCGCCGGTGAGTCCCACACAATAGGGCATGTCAGAATAAATTGAGATAGTGGCGATTAAGGGCGGGTCCGTGAAACAGCGCAATCACGCCCGCGATGCCGAGGTAGGGACCGAAAGGAATCGGCGTCTCGCGGCCATGACGCGCAAAACCCATTAGCGCGATACCGATAATCGCCCCTGCCAGCGAGGACAATAAAATGACCAGCGGCAGCATCTGCCAGCCGAGCCAGGCGCCGATGGCGGCGAGCAGTTTGAAGTCGCCGTAACCCATGCCTTCCTTGCCGGTGACGAACTTGAACACCCAGAACACCGACCACAGCGCGAGATAACCGCACGCCGCACCGATCACCGCCGAGGGCAAATCCACGAAGGCGCTGCCCAGATTAAACAGCAAACCCGCCCACAACAGTGGCAGCGTGATGTCGTCGGGAAGATAAAACGTGTCGAGATCGATAAACGTCAGCGCAATCATCGCGAATACGAAGATCAAGGCGCCGCCGCCCGCCAAGGTGACGCCAAAGCGCGCGATGGCATAACCCGCCAGCGCGCCGGCAATCAACTCGACCAGCGGATAGCGCAGCGAGATGCGCGTGCTGCAGCCCGCGCATTTGCCGCCCAAAACGAGATAGCTTACGACAGGAATGTTTTGCAGCGCGGTGATGGGTTGCGCGCAGGAAGGACAGCGCGAGCGCGGTGTCCACAGGTTGTAGCGTTCCACGACCGGCGGGTCGACGACTATCGTTGGTGCTGCCGCTGGTGGGTCGAGTTCCGCGCATTCCACGCGCCATTGCCGTTCCATCATCTTGGGCAGGCGATGGATCACCACGTTCAGAAAACTGCCAATGGCAAGTCCGAAAACGACAGCGAGAAATACCGCAAGCGGCGGATTCAAAAGCAAACTCACGGCATAAACCCTACCCAGGAACCTCCCCGCGCGGGCGGGGACTCGACGCTCCCTTCTCCCCCCGGGACAAGGGAACACTTGCAGCGGAGCAGAAGGGTTGGGGAGAGCGCAGCGAGGGGGCCGAAGGCGGGAAGAGACGCCACGTTCATGGTCGCAATTCGCGACACACGTGCCGTGGCGTCTCTCGCCGCAGCAGTAACCCAAGCGCCGTGTATGTGCTGCACGCTGCTACCGGAGGGGCGCCTTCGGAACGGGTTCAGGGGCGTTAGACCACGCTGCCCATTTTGAAAATCGGTAAATACATGGCGATAATCATGCTGCCGATCAGGGTGCCGAGCACCACCATGATGACCGGCTCCATCAGGCTTGACAACGCGGAAACCGCATCATCCACTTCCGCCTCATAAAAATCAGAAACTTTACTGAGCATGGCATCGAGTGAACCTGACTCCTCGCCGATCGATACCATCATCACCACCATATTGGTGAATACGCCGGAATTTTCCATCGACGAGGTGAGGCTGGAGCCGGTGGAAACTTCGGCCTGGATTTTCTTGGTGGCAATGAAGTACTCGTAATTGCCCGCTGCGCCCGCGACGGATTCAAGCGCTTCCACCAGCGGCACACCGGCGGCGAACATGGTCGACAGGGTACGGGTCCAGCGCGCAACCGAGGATTTGCGGATGAGATCGCCAAATACCGGGACTCGCAGCATGATGCGATCCATGATGATCTGCATTTTCACCGAGCGTTTCCAAAAATAGAAAAACGCATAGCCGCCGCCGCCAATGCTGCCGAATATGAGATACCAGTACTTCACAAAATACTCGGAAATCCCCATCACGATCAAAGTCGGTGCAGGCAGGTCAGCGCCGAAGCTGGAGAACACCTCCTTAAACGCCGGAATCACGAAAATCATGATAACGGCGGTAATCAAAAACGCCACGACGATAATCGAAATAGGATAAAACAGCGCGGCCTTGAGCTGACTTTTTATGGCGAGAATTTTTTCCTTGTAGGTCGCCAGCCGGTCGAGCAGGCTGTCCAGAATACCGGCCTGTTCGCCAGCGCCGACCAGATTGCAGAACAATGCGTCGAAGTGGAGCGGGTGCTTCTCGAACGCTTGCTTCAAGCTGGCGCCGGTTTCCACGTCGCTCTTGATTGCCATCAGCAGCCGGGATACCGCCGGGTTCGCATGGCCTTTACCGACGATATCGAACGACTGCAACAGCGGCACGCCGGATTTCATCATGGTCGCCAGTTGGCGGGTGAACAGCGTAATATCTTTGTCGGAGACGCTGCCGCCACTGCCGATGCGCTGTTTTTTGACGGAATCAACCTTGATGCCCTGGCGGCGCAGCGTTGCATTGACCTGCGCTTCGCCGTTGGCGCGCACTTCGCCGCGTACGGACTTGCCGGACTTGTCCTTGCCACTCCAAAAATAAGTGGCTGTCTGCTCTACCGCGCTTTTTCGCGCTACCGCTGCAGTCGCCATCGAGTCCCCCTAATTGCTCAATCTAACCAATGAGTTAGCGTGATTTACTGATGATGCCTCTATTGCCTTCTATTGTAAAGACTATTCCGACGCGGGAACAGTGCTTTCCGCAGGGAGCAGGGCGCGCACGACTTTGACGATGCGCCCTTGTGTGTGCACGATTTCCAGCGCTACACCGGCAATCTTGACGCTGGTATTGGCCTCCGGAATATCCTGAAAATGTTCCAGCAGCAAACCATTGAGCGTCTTCGGGCCGTCGAGCGGAAAACGAAATCCCAGCTTGCGATTCAGTTCACGCAGCGGCGTGCTGCCTTCGATCAAATAGCTGCCGTCGTCCTGCTTCGAATAGCCGCCGGCGCGCATCGGCGAGTTGGTGGTGAATTCACCGATGATTTCTTCGAGGATATCTTCCAGCGTCACCAAGCCCTGCAATTCGCCGTACTCATCGACGATCAGCCCCAGGCGGTCCTGGCCTTCCTGAAAGTTTTGCAACTGCGTGAACAAGGGGACGCCCGACAGCACAAAAAAAGGTTCGCGTACCAGCTTGCGCAGTGAATCGACCGACAATTCGTCGCGATGCAGCAGGTTGAGCGCGTGGCGTATGCGTATGGTGCCGGCGATCTCGTCAAGGCGCCCGCGATAGGCCACCACGCGCCGGTGGTGCGCGGTGGTCAACTGTTGGGTGATTTCTTCCAGCGGCGCGGACAGGTTGATGGCTTCAATCTGGCTGCGTGGCGTCATCACATCATCCACGGTAACGGCTTCGAGATCGAACAGATTGATTAAAATACTTTGATGCTTGCGTGGAATGTAGCCGGCCTCCAGCACCAGCGTGCGCAACTCCTCCACCGAGGGCTTGTAGTCCTGCGGCCCCGCTCGCGGTCGTATCCACAACAGGCGCAGCAGGCCCTGCACAAACAGATTGACGAACCACAGCACCCACTGCAGCGGCGGAAACCGCAGCAGCGGCGACAACACATAACTCGCCGGCAGGGCGATGCGTTCGGGGTGATTGGCGCCCACGATCTTTGGCGTAATCTCGGCGAACACCAGAATCGCAAAAGCTGCCGCGCCGGTGGCGATCAACAGCGCGAACTGGCTGTCGCCAAGATAGCGGCGCGCGATTTCACCCACCAGCAGCGCCGCCGCGGTGTTGATCACATTGTTGCCGAGCAGCACCACGCTCAGGAATTTTTCAGGTTTTGCCAGCAGCGCGCTGGCGCGCTGCGCGCCGCGATGCCCGCTTTGTGTCAGGTGCTTCAGCCGATAGCGATTGAGCGCCATCATGCTGGTTTCGGAAATTGAAAAAAACGCTGACAGTATCAACAATAAAAACAACACGATATAGAGTGTCAGAACTGGAATGTTATCCACGGCGGGCACCGGCGAAGCTAGGGGAAATCCAGTATCAAAGCCCGCTGGCGGGTTGTCAAGGAACACCCCTGCGCCGGCGCATTGCGGCGTTGCGGCGGCATGCGGTTGTGAAGCACAATCCGTGTTCATCAAGCGCAGGAGCACGCAATGCTGAATGTGGCGATCTATGGCATGGGAAACTGGGGCGCACGCCTCATCGAGTCGGTGCAGGGCAAGAGCGACAAAATAAAATTCGTGTGCGGCATCACGCGCGACCCCGCGGCGCATCGCGCCAGTGCGGACAAATACCGCATCGCGCTCAGCAACAGTTACGCCGACGTGTTGCGCGACCCGGCAGTGGATGCGGTGTTGATTGCCACGCCGCATTCCCTGCATTGCCAGCACATCGTCGAGGCCGCGCGCGCGGGCAAGCACGTGTTCGCCGAGAAGCCGATCACGCTTACTGCCGCCACTGCCCGGCAAGCGGTGGACGCCACCAAAGCCGCGGGTGTAACCCTGGGGCTGGGTTTCAACCGCCGCTATGCGCCGGCGTTTGTCGAGATGAAACGCCGCATACTGGCGGGCGAAATCGGCGATCTGGTACACATCGAAGGTCATCATTCCGGCCCGACCGGCTTCAATCTGAAGCCCGGTTACTGGCGCTCCACGCGCGCCGAGTCGCCGGCGGGCGGCATGTCGCCGCGCGGCATCCATACCCTCGATGCGATGATCAATCTGGGCGGCTTGATCTGTGAAGTGTATGCGCACAGCGAACGGCGCAAACTGCAGCCGCCCATTGACATGGACGACACCACATCGATGCTGCTCAGGTTCAAGAACGGCATCACCGGCTATTTCGCCACGCTGTTCATTACCGGCGATCTGTATCGCGTGCATGCCTTCGGCACCAAGGGCTGGCTTGAACTGCGCGGCGACACCGAACTCCTTGCGCGCGGGCTTGCAGGCAATCCGCAGCCGATAACGTTGTCGGTGGTTGACAAGGAACGCGCCGAACTTGAAGCCTTTGCCGACGCGGTGGCAGCCAAGCAGCCGTACCTGGTGCCGCCCGAGCAGGCGGTCAATGGTATTGCGGTGATCGAGGCTATTGTTGCTTCGGAAGAAACCGGGAACGTTATTAAAATCCAATAGTTACAAAAACGGCCTACCGCAAAGACGCCATCCCTCATCCCCGACCCTTCTCCCTCCGGGCTAATCTATGCACACATCTTCTGTAGCCAATTTCCGGCCTTGGTAGATAGCCTCCATACGCTGCAAACCGCGGAGCATGGTGATGGGGCCGGGCTTGGCCTCGGAGGCATATCCTTTCCAGCCGCCCAAACGA
>CAMBCF010000061.1 GCA_945864585.1 Bordetella parapertussis
CTGCTGGAAGCCGAATTCGACATCCGCCTCACGCCCGCGCTCGACGACGCGCTGCACAAGGGGGTGCCGCTGTATTTCACGCTCGAATTCGAGCTGATACGCGCCCGCTGGTACTGGACCAACGAAAAAATCGCCTCGCTGCAACAGCAGCAGCGTCTCGCTTACAACACCTTGACGCGGCAGTACCGGGTCGGCGTGGGCGCGCTGTATCAGAATTTTTCCAGCCTCAAGGAAGCGCTGGATTACATGAGCCGCGTGCGCCGCCAGCAGGACATCGATCCCGGCGCGCTGCGCAAAGACACCGCGTATGCCGCGGTGCTGCGCTTGCGGCTGGACACCACCCAGTTGCCCAAACTGTTCCAGTTGCACACCGGACGCGACTGGAACATCAATTCGGACTGGCACCGGTGGACAGTGCACCCATGACGCCGCCGGGTTCCACTACCACCACACTGCTCGGCAGCGCCGCGCCGTCCACGCGCCGGCGTTACGCTATCGTGCTGTTGGTGGGCTTGAGCGCAGTCGGCCTGTCTTTGCTCGCCACGGCAAGCGCCAATACTGCCCTGTTCGCCGAATATTATCGCGGCTTGCTGATCCTCAATGGCGTCATTGCCGCGCTGCTTGCCGCGTTGGTAATACGTCAATTGCTGCAATTGCGGCGGCGGCTCAAGGCGGACGCTTTCGGCGCGAAACTTACGCTAAGGCTGGTGTTGCTGTTGTCGATGATGGCGGTGGTGCCGGGCGTGTTGCTGTATGGCATGTCGATGCAGTACCTGGGCAAGAGCATTGAATCGTGGTTCGACGTGAAAGTGGACAAAGCGCTCGAAGGCGGTCTCAATCTGAGCCGGGATGTGCTCGACAACATGCTGAAAGACCTGAAGACCAAGGCGACCGCGATGGCCGCGCAGTTGACCACGCGGCCCGTCGCCGAACACGCGACTTCGTTGAACACCTTACGCGAGCAAGCGGGCGTGCACGAGGCCACGCTCTATACCAGCCGCGGGCGTGTTATTGCCACCGCCGGCAACGCGCGCGCGGCGGTGATGCCCGATGCCCCGCCGGCCGAAGCGCTGCGCCTGTTGCGCTCGCAGCAGACCTACGCCGCGGCGGATGCCACACCCGAACACGGACTGTTGTTGCGCGTGGTGACGCCGGTCAGCACCTGGTCGCTGGGCGAGGAGTCGCGTGTGCTGCAACTCATATACTTTGTGCCGCAGCGGCTGGCGCAAAACGCGGAAACTGTGCAGTCGGGCTACCGCGAATATCAGGAGCTGTTGGTGGGGCGGCTGGGATTGAAGCGCCTCTACGGCATTACCTTGACCCTGACGTTGCTGCTCTCTCTGCTGGCGGCGCTGGCGGCGGCGATTTATCTGTCGGAAGAATTCTCCGCGCCGTTGAATGCGCTGGTCGAAGGCACGCGTGCCGTCGCGCAAGGCGACTTCAGCCGCCGCGCGGCAGTGGCCAGCAGCGACGAACTCGGGCTATTGACGCAATCCTTCAACAGCATGACGCGCCAGCTCGAAGACGCGCGCAGCCAAGCCGAGCGCAATCAGGCCGAGGTCAGCACCTCGAAGGCTTATCTTGAAAGCATACTCGCACATTTGTCGGCGGGTGTATTGGTGTTCGACGACGCGCTTACCTTGCGCAGCGCGAATCCCAGCGCGTCGGCGATTCTGGGTTTGCAGGCGGTCGCCTTGCTCAATCTCAAAACCGCGCAATGGGGTGACATCGATGCCTCGCTGAAGATGCTGGGCCAGGAAATTCAATCGGGGTTCGCCGAGACCGCAGACAAAGAGTGGGAACGTCAGGCGGTGCGCGCTACGCCTACCGGCGAGCAGCAACTGCTGTTGCGCGGCAAGGCGCTGCCCCTGGCTCCCCGGGGCACGCAAAGCGGTTACGTGGTGGTGTTCGACGACGTGACCCGCGTGCTGCAGGCGCAACGCGACGCGGCCTGGGCCGAAGTGGCGCGCCGCCTCGCGCATGAAATCAAGAATCCGCTGACGCCGATACAGTTGTCCGCCGAACGCCTGCACATGAAGCTCGCGCCCAAGCTCAATGAAAGCGACGCCGGCATGCTCGATCGTTCCACCCAAACCATCGTCAATCAGGTGGCGGCCCTGAAGCGCATGGTGGATGCGTTCAGCCAGTATGCGCGCGCGCCCGAGCCTTTGATGCGCGAACTCGATCTGAACAGCCTGGTGTATGAAGTGTTGACGCTGTATGAATCGCTGGGTACGCGCATTAAACTCGAGCTGGCGCCAGAACTGCCGCGCATCGTCGGTGACGCCGCGCAATTGCGCCAGGTGATCCACAATCTGCTGCAAAATGCGCAGGATGCGCTGAGTGACACGGCGCAGCAACGCATCACGGTGACGAGCACGCTGGCCGACGGCGCGATCCGTTTCAGCGTTGTCGATAACGGCAGCGGATTTCCCGAGCACCTGATGAAACGCGCGTTCGAGCCGTATGTAACCACCAAGCCCCGAGGCACCGGCCTGGGTCTGGTGATCGTTAAAAAAATCATTGAAGAACACGGCGGCAGCGTCGCCATCAGCAACATCGAGCCGCATGGCGCGCACGTGCTGATTACGCTGCCGGTGCCGCTGGCGAGCGCTGTGCGTGATACCCGGGTGGCGGCGGCCTGATGTTCAAACCGTTTTACTTATGGGCAGTATTTTAAATTTTGCAGCATACGACACTGATACACGGAAGGTAGCCGGTCATGCAACAGATCCTGGTGGTAGACGATGAAGTCGGTATTCGCGAACTACTGTCGGAAATTCTTTCCGACGAGGGCTACAAAGTCGAGCTCGCACAAAACGCCACCGAGGCGCGTGCGTGGCGGCAGGAAGCGCGCCCGGATATGGTGCTGCTCGACATCTGGATGCCCGACACCGATGGCATTACCCTGCTCAAGGAATGGGCGGGCAGCGGGCTGTTGACCATGCCGGTGGTGATGATGTCCGGTCACGGCACCATCGACACCGCGGTGGAAGCCACGCGCATCGGCGCGTATGACTTTCTCGAAAAACCGATCGCCTTGCAAAAACTGTTGTCCACGGTGGGGCGCGCGCTGAAACATGGCGCGGCGCAACCCAGGCCCGGGGCGTCGCTGGCGGCACTGGGCCGCTCGCCGCTGATCAACGAGCTCAAGCAACGCCTGGAACGCATTGCCGCGATGCGCACACCGGTGGTACTGGTGGGTGAACCGGGTTGCGGCATCGAGGTGTGCGCGCGCCTGCTGCACACGCGCAACACACCGTGGGTAACGCCGGAAACCACCGCGCACATCGCCGAGCAGCCGATTGAAATACTCAATCAGGCGCGCGACGGCACGCTGTTTGTGCATGATGTGGCGAACCTCACGCGCGCCGAACAAAAAGGCATGCTGATGGTGCTGACCAAGGTGGCGCGTTACAACACGCGGGTGGTATGCGGCGCCTCGCGCGCGCTGGCCGATGTGGCCGCGGAGGGCGCCTTCGACGCCAAGCTCTACGAGATGCTGTCGGCGATGACCATCACCGTGCCCTCGCTGCGCCAGCATCGCGAAGACATCCCCGAACTCGCCGGCCTGATACTCAACCGCATGCTGGAAGCCAAGGAGATTCCGCTGCGGCAGTTTTCCACCGCGGCGCTCAACGCGCTGCGCAATTTTGACTGGCCCGGCAATGTCACCCAACTCGAAAGCGTGGTGCGCACACTGGCGCAAACCACGCATACCGAAGAAATTTCGGCAGATGACGTGGCGCGCGCGCTGCCCGAACCGGCGCGCGAGCCCGCGCAACAAGTGCTGGCGTTCGATCAGCCGCTGCGCGAGGCGCGCGACGCGTTCGAGCGCGCATATTTCGAGTATCACCTGGGCAAGGAAGGCGGCAACATCAGCCGTGTGGCCGAGGTGGTGGGACTCGAGCGCACGCATTTGTATCGCAAGCTGAAGCAACTGGGCGTGAAGCTGGCACGGCGCGAGGAATAACCGGCGCCTGAATGCGTTTTGTTTGCGCGGCGGTTGATGCGCAGTGCGGTAACGGAATTCACAGGGGTCGCCCGCGCCTCACCACGGCGCTATAATCGCGCATCCCTTTGTAGCTTTCTTGTAGATCAGCCTAGATGACTTCCAAAGCCGAGCTGGGCAACGCGATCCGCGCGCTTGCGATGGACGCTGTGCAACAGGCCAATTCCGGCCATCCCGGTATGCCCATGGGCATGGCGGAAATTGCACAAGTTTTGTGGATCAATCACTTACGGCACAATCCGGCGCATCCGGCGTGGCCTAACCGCGACCGCTTTGTGCTGTCGAACGGCCACGGCTCGATGCTGCTGTATGCGCTGCTGCATCTGACGGGCTACGCTTTGCCGATGGCGGAACTCAAGCGCTTTCGCCAGTTGCATTCCAAAACGCCGGGCCATCCGGAACACGGTATCGCGCCCGGCGTGGAAACCACCACCGGGCCGCTGGGCCAAGGCCTCGCCAACGCGGTGGGCATGGCGCTGGCCGAGCGCATGCTGGCGGCGGAGTTTAATCGCGACGGCCACGCGGTGGTGGATCATCGCACCTATGTATTCGTCGGCGATGGTTGTCTGATGGAAGGCATTTCGCACGAAGTGTGTTCGCTGGCCGGCACCCTCGGCCTGAACAAACTGATTGCATTCTACGACGACAACGGCATCTCCATAGACTCGGAAAAACATAGTATAAAACAATGGTTTACCGACAACACACCGCAGCGCTTCGAGGCTTATGGCTGGCGCGTGATCAGCGATGTTGATGGGCACAATGTAACCGCGGTGGATGCCGCGATCCGGCAGGCGCAAGCGGAAACCGCCAAGCCGGTGCTGATCTGCTGCAAGACCATCATCGGCAAGGGCGCGCCCAAAAAGGCCAACACCGGCGGCGCGCACGGCGCACCGCTGGGCGCGGAAGAAATCGCTGCCACACGCTTAGGCCTGGGCTGGAACCATCCGCCGTTTGAAATTCCCGAAGCGGTGTACGCGGGCTGGGATGCGCGTGCGCGCGGCGCCGTGCAGGAATCAGCATGGAATGAAAAATTTGCAGCCTATGCGAAGCAACACCCTGAACTCGCCGCTGAATTGAAACGCCGTTTGTCGAGCGCATTGCCGAGTGACTGGAAAAATCACACCGCCAAAACTCTCGCGCAAGTCAACGACAAAGCCGAAACCATTGCCACGCGCAAAGCCTCGCAAAACGCCATCGAAGCGCTGGCGTCGGTGTTGCCCGAACTGGTGGGCGGCTCGGCCGATTTGGCAGGATCGAACCTCACCTTGTGGTCAGGCTCGAAGGCGGTGGGCAACCGCGGCGGCGGCAACTACGTGTTCTTTGGCGTGCGCGAGTTCGGCATGTCGGCCATCGCCAACGGCATCGCGCTGTATGGCGGATTTATTCCCTATGTGGCGACGTTTCTGACGTTTTCGGATTACGCGCGCAACGCGTTGCGCATGGCGGCGCTGATGAAACAACGCGTGGTGTTTGTATACACCCACGATTCCATCGGGCTGGGTGAAGACGGTCCCACGCACCAGCCGGTGGAGCACGCCGCCACTCTGCGCCTGTTGCCGAACATGGACGTGTGGCGGCCGTGCGATACCTACGAATCCACGGTGGCGTGGACGGCGGCCATCGAGCGCCGCGACGGGCCGACCAGCCTGCTGTTCTCACGCCAGAATTTGCCGTTTCAGAAACGCAGTGCGCAGCAGTTGGCGGAGGTGGCGCGCGGCGGTTATGTTTTGTCGGAGGCGGCCGCGACGCTGCAGGCGGTGATTATCGCCACCGGCTCCGAAGTGGCGCTGGCGATGGCGGCGCAAAAACTGCTGGCCGCTGAAAACATCGCGGTGCGCGTGGTATCGATGCCTTCGACTTCAGTATTCGACCGTCAGGATTCGGCGTATCGCGCAGCGGTACTGGCCAAAGGCCCGCCGCGCATCGCGGTTGAAGCAGGCGTCACCGACTTCTGGCGCAAATATGTGGGTATCAGTGGCACGGTGGTGGGGATCGATAGTTACGGCGAATCCGCGCCCGCCGGCGAGTTATTCGAGTACTTCGGTTTTACCGCGGCGAGTATCGCGGCCACTGTCAAGAACGCGTTGTAAGGGTTAGTTTTTATTGATTATTTTGGAGAACATGCGATGGCTATTAAAGTGGGCATCAATGGCTTTGGGCGGATTGGCCGCATGGTGTTTCGCGCAGCAGTACAGGATTTTCCCGATGTCGAAATCGTTGGCATCAACGATTTACTGGAGCCGGATTACCTCGCTTACACCTTGAAGCATGATTCCGTGCACGGCAAGTTCAAGGGCGACATTGCGGTAGACGGCAATACGCTGATCGTCAACGGCAAGAAAATACGCCTGACGCAAGTGCGCGACCCTGCCGAGCTCAAATGGAATGAAATCGGCGCCGATATCGTGATTGAAGCCACCGGCTTGTTTCTCGACAAAACCACAGCGCAAAATCACCTTGCCGCGGGCGCCAAAAAAGTCATCATGTCCGCACCATCGAAAGACGACACGCCGATGTTTGTATTTGGCGTGAACGACAAATCGTATAGCGGCCAAACCATCATATCCAATGCGTCGTGTACTACAAACTGTCTCGCGCCGGTAGCGAAAGTGCTGAACGACAAGTGGGGCATCAAGCGCGGGCTGATGACCACCGTTCATGCAGCAACGGCGACGCAAAAACCCGTCGATGGCCCGTCAAACAAGGACTGGCGCGGCGGCCGCGGCATACTCGAAAATATTATTCCCTCCTCCACCGGCGCTGCCAAAGCCGTGGGCGTGGTGATTCCCGAACTCAACAAAAAACTCACCGGCATGGCGTTCCGCGTGCCGACTTCGGATGTGTCGGTTGTCGATCTGACGGTGGAGCTCAACAATCCCGCGACCTACGCAGAAATCTGCGCTGAAATGAAAGCGCAGTCGCTGGGCGCGCTCAAAGGCGTGCTCGGCTACACCGAAGAAAAAGTCGTCTCCACCGATTTTCGTGACGAGACCTGCACCTCGGTGTTCGACGCGGAAGCGGGCATCGCGCTCGACAGCACGTTCGTCAAAGTGGTGTCGTGGTACGACAACGAGTGGGGCTACTCCAGCAAGGTGCTGGAAATGGTGCGGGTGATGGCCAAGTAATTAGAACGACTTAGCCACAGATTTCACAGATTCGCACACATGAACACCCCATTGATTTTGACCTGATCTGTGTAAATCTGTGAAATCTGTGGCGAAAAAAGGTTTGGATTTAAATGTTTCTTCGACTGACTGATCTTCCGCTCGCGGGCAGGCGCGTATTCATCCGCGCCGATCTGAATGTGCCGCAGGACGACGCGGGCAACATCACCGAAGACACACGCATAAGCGCTTCCGTGCCGGCTATCGCGCACGCGTTGAAATCGGGGGCAGCGGTGATGGTGACCTCACATCTGGGCCGCCCCACCGAGGGCGAACTAAAACCCGAAGATTCACTGGCCCCGGTGGCAAAGCGCTTGAGCGAATTTCTGGGCCTGCCGGTGCGGCTGATCACGCACTGGCTGGATGGCGTAGACGTAAAACCCGGTGAAGTGGTGCTGCTGGAAAATTGCCGCGTCAATCGCGGCGAGAAAAAAAACGACGATGCGCTGGCCCGAAAAATGGCGGCGCTGTGCGATATTTACGCCAACGATGCGTTCGGCACCGCACACCGCGCCGAAGCCACCACCCACGGCATGGCGAAATTCGCGAAAATAGCGTGCGCGGGCCCGTTGATGGCTGCCGAACTCGATGCGCTGGGCAAGGCGCTGGGCAATCCGGCGCGGCCGCTAGTGGCGATAGTGGCAGGTTCCAAGGTTTCCACCAAGCTCACCATGTTGAAGTCGCTGGCAGCGAAGGTGGATCAACTCATCGTCGGCGGCGGCATAGGCAATACGTTCATGCTGGCGTCGGGCATGCGTATAGGCAGATCGCTGGCAGAGCCGGACCTGGTGGGCGAGGCGCAGGCAGTGATGGATGCCATGAAAGCGCGTGGCGCATCCGTGCCGTTGCCGGAAGATGTGATTGTTGCCGACGAGTTGGCGGCCATGGCGCGCGCCAACCGTGTGGATGCCGGCGCTGTTGGTGCGGGTGACATGATTCTCGACATCGGTCCCAAGGCCGCTGCAAAGCTTGCCAAAATTATCAGCGCGGCGGGCACGGTAGTGTGGAACGGCCCGGTCGGCGTGTTTGAATACGATCAATTCGCGGGCGGCACCAAAATCATCGCCGAAGCGATAGCAGCGTCGAAGGCGTTTTCCATCGCGGGTGGAGGCGACACTTTAGCGGCTATCGCTAAGTATCGCATTGCGGATAAAATTTCCTATATTTCAACCGGCGGCGGCGCGTTCCTGGAGTTTCTCGAAGGCCGCAAGCTGCCGGCAGTGGAAGTGCTCGAGCAGCGCGCCGCATGATGCAGCAAGGTCCAAGTAACTTCTCAGTGGGTGTATACAAAATCCAACGCCGTCATTCAATAACATCCCAAAACTTCCCTTGTCATTCCCGCGCAGGCGGGAATCCATACGATATGCCCTATGGCACCGTGTTATGGGTTCCCGCCGCAGCCTGCCCTCGAATGCTTTAATCGGGGGCGGGAACGACAGCGTAGGTACAGACGCCTTTAGGCAAGCCCATGACCCGCCGCACAAAAATAGTCGCAACCCTCGGCCCGGCCTCCACCGACCGCAAAACGCTGGAACGCATGATTGCCGCCGGCCTCGACGTGGTGCGCATGAATTTTTCACACGGTACCGCCGACGAGCACCGCAAGCGCGTGGAACTGGTGCGCATGCTGGCGCTCAAGGCAGGGCGCGCGGTGGGCGTATTGGTGGATTTGCAGGGACCCAAGATCCGCATCGGCAAGTTCAAGGACAACAGGATCGATCTGCTGGCGGGGGCGCAGTTCGTGCTCGATGCCCATTGCAAACTGGGTGATCAGCATGTGGTCGGGCTCGACTATGTCAATCTGCCGAATGACGTGCGCACGGGCGACACCTTGCTGCTGGACGATGGGCGCATCGTGCTGGGCGTGGTGTCGGTCAAAGGCTCGCGCATCCACTGCGTGGTGGAACTGGGCGGGCCCTTGTCCAACAACAAAGGTATCAATCGCAAAGGCGGCGGACTGACCGCGCCGGCGTTGACCGAGAAAGACAAGCAGGACATCAAGATTGCCGCCGAATTGAAAGCGGATTTTCTCGGCGTATCGTTTCCACGATCCGGCGCCGACATGAAATGGGCGCGCGATCTCATGCACAAGGCCGGCGGCAGGAGCCTGATGGTGGCGAAAATAGAGCGTGCCGAGGCGATTGCCGCGCTGGATGAAATTATCGATGCCTCCGACGTGATCATGGTCGCGCGCGGCGATCTGGCGGTGGAAGTGGGCGATGCGGTGGTGCCGGCGCTGCAAAAACGCATGATTCGCTCGGCGCGCGAGAAAAACAAACTGGTGATCACCGCCACGCAAATGATGGAATCGATGATCAGCAATCCGATTCCAACCCGCGCCGAAGTCTCCGACGTGGCCAACGCCGTGCTGGACGGCACCGATGCGGTGATGCTGTCGGGCGAAACCGCGGTAGGCCAGTACCCGGTGGAGACCGTTGCCGCCATGGCGCGCGTGTGTGTGGAAGCCGAAAAGGAAGACCCCACCGCCAACGAGCGCGTGCGCCGCAGCCCGCCCAGCGAAGTGGAGGAAGCCGTCGCGCGCGCGGCCGTGTTCACCGCCAACAACCTAAACATCAAAGCCATCGCCGCACTTACCCAAAGCGGCAAAACGGCGTTGTTGATGTCGCGGCTGTCAACAGCGGTGCCGATTTACGCACTGTCGTCGGTGGTGGAAACGCGCCGCCGCGTGTCGTTATTCAAGGGCGTTTACCCGGTCAAATTCAAAGGCGCGCGCAACCCCGAACGTGCGCTGAATCTGGCCGAAGATGAACTGCTCAAACGCGGCGCGGTGCAAAATGGCGACTACATTGTGCTCACCATCGGCGAGCCTTATGGCAAGGCCGGCGGCACCAATACCATGAAAATAGTACGCGTAGGCGAGCATAGACACGCTTAAGGGCTTGTGAAGAGTGAAGGGTGAACGTGAGGGGTGAAGTTCGACGGGCGTACTAGTAAAATACGCCTCGCCGCGAGTACTCCACTTACACAGTGCCACGTACCTATCAGCAAATAATGAGGAGACGCCATGTCCAATGATCTGAACGCCACCGCCCGCGCCATGGTCGCTCCGGGCAAGGGCATACTCGCCGCCGATGAAAGCACTGGCACCATCGGCAGGCGTCTTGACAGCATCAAAGTTGAAAACATCGAAGAAAACCGCCGCGCCTATCGCGACATGCTGTTCACGACCCAAGGCATCGGCGACAGTATCAGCAGCGTGATTCTTTACGAGGAAACGCTGAAACAGAAATCCGCCGACGGCACCTCGTTTGTTGATTTACTCAACCGCAACGGCGTATTGCCCGGCATCAAAGTCGATACCGGCGCCAAGCCGCTGGCGTTTTGCCCCGGTGAAACCGTCACCGAGGGGCTGGATAATCTGCCCCAGCGCTGCGCTGACTACGTGAAGCTTGGCGCGAGGTTTGCCAAATGGCGCGCGGTGATCGACATCGGCGCGGACATGCCGAGTTCCACTGCCATCGCCGCCAATGCCCACGCCCTGGCGCGCTACGCCGCCATTTGTCAGGAAGCGGGCCTGGTACCCATCGTCGAACCAGAAGTGCTGATGGATGGTGATCACACCATCGAGCGCTGCGAACAAGTGACCGAGTGGGCTTTGAACGCCGTGTTTGAAGCGCTCTACATCAACCGCGTTTCGCTCGAAGGCTCGGTGCTGAAACCCTCGATGGTTATTTCAGGCAAGGGCTGCGCGCGTCAGGCGGGCGTAGATGAAGTCGCCGAACGTACTGTGCGCATTCTGAAGCGCACCGTGCCGGCGGCGGTGGCGGGCATTGCATTTCTCTCGGGCGGCCAAAGCAACTTGGTGGCTACCGCACATCTGAATGCCATGAATAAACTCGGCAACAGTCCGTGGCCGCTGTCGTTCTCGTACGGCCGCGCCTTGCAGCAGCAGCCGTTGAAAGCGTGGCAGGGTGCGGCGGCCAACGTGCCCGCCGCACAGGCCGCGCTGGCGCATCGCGCGCGCATGAACAGTCTGGCGGCGCTGGGTCGTTATTCGGCAGACATGGAGAAGTAGATCAAGCGCTGAACATCCACCGCAGAGGCGCAGAGTAAACGCAGAGAAATGCCTTTGCTTGGGTTTCTCCGCGCAATCTCTGCGTCTCTGCGCCTCCGCGGTAAAGGGTTTTGAATGTCCGCTTCTGCACAGGCACGCACCCCCGTCTCCATCATCACCGGTTTTCTCGGCAGCGGCAAAACCACGCTGCTCAACCATGTGCTGCAAGACCCCGCAATGGCGGGTGCTGCCGTGATCATCAACGAGTTTGGCGAAATCAGTCTCGATCATTTGCTGATCGCCACGCCTAACGAAAACACGGTGTTGCTGACCAGCGGCTGCATCTGCTGCACCTTGCGCGGCGACCTGGTGGACACGCTGCGCAATCTCGACCGCCAGCGGCGCGACGGCGAACTGCCGCCGTTCGATCGCGTGCTGATCGAGACTTCCGGACTTGCCGATCCGGTGCCGATCATGCAGTCGGTGGTCGCCGATGAACAGCTCGCGCCGCGCTTCGCGATGGATGGCGTGGTCACACTGGTCGACGCCGTCAACGGCGTGCTGCAACTGGATCAACAATCCCAGGCCGTCAAACAGGCCGCGGTCGCCGACCGGCTGTTGTTAACCAAAACCGATCTGGTGAGCGTATCCGCTGCACTGCGCGCGCGGCTCACCCGCATCAATCCCGGGGCGCAACAGCTCACCGTCTACAACGGCGAAGTCGCTGCGGCCGAGCTCTTCGGCGCAGGCATGGAGGCACAGGCGGACGCCGGCAGACTGGCGCGCTGGCTGTCCCTCGCCGCCGTGGCGCGGGCGGAGGCGCTGCACCACGGCGCCTACCAGCCTCACAACGATGGCGTGCGCGCGTACTCGCTGATGCTCGATGAGCCGGTGAGCCGCGCCGGCATGACGGCGTGGCTCACCGCGCTGGCGTCACTGCGTGGCGCCCATCTGCTGCGCGTGAAAGCGCTGCTCAATGTCGATGGCGATCCGGTGGTGGTGCATGCGGTGCAAACGCTGATACACGAACCGCTGGAACTCGCGCGCTGGCCGGATGCCGACCGCCGCTCGCGGCTGGTGTTCATCACACGCGATATGTCGCGCGCCGCAATCGAAAACACGCTCGACCTGCTGCGCCTGCGCACAACCAACCCGCTGCACACCAGCGCGCAAGCGCTCGACCCCAAAGCCTACGCAAAATTCGTCGCGGCGATGCAGAAAATCCACTGAAAAAACAATAAGTTACATCCTTCCTCTCTATCCTGTGAGCGACCCGCCCGCCAGCACCCACACGCCGATGATGCAGCAATACCTGCGTCTGAAGGCCGATCACCCGGACAAGTTGTTGTTCTACCGCTTGGGGAATTTTTGACCCCGTTAGTCTGTGCCGTTAGTCGCCTCCTGTGCATAGCCGTGGACAACATGGGATATTGGCAAATTTCACGGCATTCGTTTATTATAGCCAGACTAGACAGAATAATGGAGGCAGCAATGAAAGCACAATGGCAACTGCAGGAAGCAAAAAACCGTTTCAGCGAAGTCGTTGACGAAGCGCTTGCACGCGGCCCGCAGACGGTAACCCGACACGGACGCGAGGTCGTAGTTATCGTTTCCGCTGAGGAATACCGCCGCATGAAGCAGCCCAGAAGCAGCTTGCAGAAGTGCCTGCAGGTGCCCGCCGAGTACGCTGTCGAACTGGATATTTCACGCAGCCGCGAATTGCCGCGAGCCGTTGATCTGTGAGATTTCTGCTCGACACCTGTGCGATTTCCGAATGGGTGAGACACGCTCCCGATCCCGGCGTACTGGAATGGTTTACGCAGCAAGACGAGTTGTCGCTTTATCTGTCGACACTCTCATTGGGTGAACTCAAGAGAGGCATAGAAAAACTCGCAGCCGGCAAGCGAAAAACATTTTTGCAAAAATGGCTAACGGTGAACGTCATCCAGCGATTCGGCGATAGAGTTTTGCCGCCGAACGCGGACGTTTGCCTGCGTTGGGGAGAGATGCAGGCGCAACTCGAAAAACAGGGCAAGCCCATGCCGGCGATTGACGGGCTGATTGCAGCAACGGCCGTGCGGCATCAGCTTACCGTCGTTACGCGCAATATCAAGGATATGGAAAGCTGTGGTGTGGCGTTGATTAATCCTTGGACTGCGCAAAAATGAGTAAGCTGGAGTGAAATTTTAGTGAAGCCGATGGCCACATGACGATGTGGGTGGTGGCGTTGCGATAAGGTGTCCCTTCGACAAGCTCAGGACAGGTTTGAGTTTGAGAATGACGGCGTGGCTCACCGCGCTGGCGTCACTGCGTGGCGCCCATCTGCTGCGCGTGAAAGCGCTGCTCAATGTCGATGGCGATCCGGTGGTGGTGCATGCGGTACAAACGCTGATCCACGAACCGCTGGAACTCGCTCACTGGCCGGATGCCGATCGCCGCTCGCGGCTGGTGTTCATCACACGCGATATGTCGCGCGCCGCAATCGAAAACACGCTCGACCTGCTGCGCCTGCGCACGGCCAACCCGCTGCACACCAGCGCGCAACCGCTCGACCCCAAAGCCTACGCAAAATTCGTCGCAGCCATGCAGAAAATCCATTAAAAAAACAGCGCTATCCGCATGGCTTTCGGCTTGACAATGCAGCAGCGATTTACTACCGTAGGTCACGCCATCCACATTTTCTGCAACTGATTTTTAGCCAGGATTTCCCAGCATGTTTGAAATGAAAGCGCCCGAGGAAAAAGGGCCCCTCAAAGTCATCAGGGGCGCCACGCTGATTGACGGCAACGGCGGCGTACCGCTAAAAGATCCGGTGATTGTGCTGCAGGGCCGCCGCATCAAGCAGGTGGGCACCAGAACCACGGTAAAAATTCCCGCCCGCGCCGAGGTGATTGATTGCGCCGGACTCACGCTGATGCCCGGCCTGATGGACGTGCATCTGCACACCATGATGTTCAATTGCCTGACCTTTCACAACTACCGCGTTGCGCAGTGGGAAATCACGCCCGAACTGCAACAGATGTATGGCCTGTTCCACGCACAACTGTGTTTCGATATGGGCTTTACCACGCTGCGCGACCTGGGGCTCAATTCGTATCGCGGCCTGCTCACCGCGCACCTGTGCGCGGTGCGCGATTCGATCAACGCCGGCATCGTCGAAGGCCCGCGCATGTTCATCGGCGGCTTTACCACCATTACCGGTTCACACCTGGATCTGATTCAGCCGCGCGCCGCGCTACGCCTCGGGTTTCAGACCGCCGACGGCCCCTGGGAATTGCGCAAACTCGCGCGCACCAATCTGCTGGCGGGTTGCGACATCATAAAAACCTGCGCCACCGGTGGTGGCGGCACCGACAAGGAAGAGCCCGACATTCGCAATATGACGCAGGAAGAAATCGACGCCATTGTCGATGAAGCCCATGCGTTTCACAAGCCGGCGGCGGTGCACTGCTTCACGCCGGGCGGGCAGCGCATGGCGCTGGCGGCGGGCGCCGACACCATCGAGCATATGGTGTTTCACGACGAAGAAGTCATCGACATGATTGCCGACTCAAACGTGTGGATGACGCCCACGCTGCTGCATCGCACCGACCACGCCATCCAGAATCGGCTCGATCAGGGCACCTCGCAGTTCGTCATCAATAAAATGAAGGCGTTGCAGCCTTACTGCTTTGACACGTTCCAGAAAATGCACAAAGCCGGCGTCAAGATCGCGATGGGCACGGATATGGGTTTCGATCCCGAAATGGGCACCAACGCGCGCGAGCTTGAGATTTACGTCAACCTCGGCATGAAGCCGATGGATGCGATTCTCACTGCCACGCGCAACGCCGCGCACGCGCTGAAAATGGAAAAGGAACTCGGCACCGTCGAGGCGGGCAAACTCGCCGACATCATCGCGGTCACGGGCGATCCGCTGAAAAACATCTCGCTGCTGCAGGAAAAGAAGAACATCCAGATCGTCATGAAGGAAGGCCGCATTTATGCCGACCGGCGTGCGGGCCGCAGCAAGAATGTGGTGAACGTAAATCCGGGCGACTGGAAGATGATTGACTACCTGTAGTGCGTGAGGCGTGAGGCGTGAACCCCTCTCCCCTCGGGAGAGGGGCAGGGGTGAGGGAAAGCGTTAGAACCGCAACTGCTGCCCGATGACTAATACGGATATCCAATGAGGCCAAGCATGGTAACCAAGAATTCCACCAAAACCGTAGGCGCAGTCAAAGGCGGCAACGGCAGGTATCAGTTCAAAATGGCGGCGCTGAAAAAGGTTCCTGCCGGCACCGGCTATTCGACGTCGCACGGTGGCGTGGTCGAAGGCGAACGCATACTGGTGGGCTACATCCACAAGCCTCGCGGCACCGGCGCACGCATGCACAGCCATCGCAACGAGCAATTGAATTATGTGGTGCGCGGCACACTGGTCGGTTCGGTCAATGGCAAGAAAGTGCGCGCGCCGACGGGTTCGCTGATTTACATTCCGGCGAATGCGCCGCACACGCTGGTGGCAGACCCCAAAGATGAGGACGTGATTTTTCTCGCGATCAAGGATTTGTCGCAGGGCATTATTGGCAAGGCCATCGATGGCACCATGAGCGGGCCACTTTATCTAAAAGGTTTTGAGCCTAAAGCACGCAAACGTCAATCAGCAAAAACATAAAATACTCTTTTAAAACAAATAGTTACTATGCTATTAACCGCTGAGGAAAAACGCATGCTGAAAGGCAGCATGGGCGCCGCCGTGAAAGATGCGCTCGCGCTGCAGCTTGAAGTCGGCAAATTCTTCGGCGCCAAACGATTCGTGCCCGTCACCAATGTACACATGATGGGTGACATCGAAGTCATGGGCGATTCGGGCAAGGCGTTTGTCGAACGGCTCGCGAACGCCGGTGCGCGTTGCGTGACGCCGACCACCACTAACGCGCGCTGCATCGATTTCGATTATGTCGCGCAGTTAAAGCAGGACCCCGACGAAGCGCGCAAGGAAAAACAGCTCATCGCGTATCTGCAGCGCATGAATGTCGTCACCGCCGACACCTGCATCAACTACCAGACGATTTACCAGCCGCATCTCGGTGAGCATGTCGCGTGGGGCGACACCGGCACGGTGAATTACGCCAACTCGGTGTTTGGCGCGCGCAGCAATTTTGAAGCCGGGCCGGCGGCACTCGCGGCGGGACTCACCGGCCGCGTGCCGGAATACGGCTATCACCTCGACGCCCGGCGCAAAGGCGTGTTTCAGGTCAATATCAAAGCCGATCTCCATGATCTGGCCGATTGGGGCGCGCTGGGCAAACTGGTGGGCTCCGGCCATCAGGATTACTACGCGGTGCCGGTGTTCAACGGCGTGAAGCGCACGCCCACATCCGATGAATTGAAGCAACTCGCCTGTGCGCTCGCGAGCTACGGCTCGATCGGCATGTTTCACATGGTCGGCGTGACGCCCGAAGCGCCCACGCTCAAAGTGGCGTTCGGCGGGCGCAAGCCGAAAGAAGTAATGACCATCACTAACCAGGACATCGAGCGCGTTTACGCCAGCTATGAAACGCACGGCAATCCGCTGAATCTGGTGGTGTTCTCGGGGCCGCAGCAATCGCTGTTTGAAATGAAGCGGCTCGCCGAATTGCTCGACGGACGCAAACTCGCGCAAGGCAGCCAGATTTACATCACCACCAGCAACGGCGTGAAAAGCGCCGCCAAAAAACTCGGCTACCTCGACACCATACAAAATTCCGGCGCCCTCGTGCTCGAAGGCGTGTGCTTTTATATTCTGCAAAACATCGCGCAGATTCGCGTGCAAAACGGCTGGAGCAATCTGGTTACCAACTCTGCCAAGCTGGTCAATATCATTGGTGCGCACAAATTCAACGCCCTGCTGCGCCGCACCGCGGCTTGCGTGGATATCGCCTGCACCGGCAAAGACGCAGAATGAGTCGCGTTGTGTTTAAGGTGAAGCGCGCGTTTGGCGAAGTGGTCGAAGGCGTCGCACTGATTTCCACTGAAGGCTTCAGCCCGCGCTACGACCTCGACCGCTGGAGCGGCGTCATCTCGCGCCCCGGCCACGCGCTCGAAGGTCACAACATCAAGGACGCCATCTATATCACGCCGAGCGCGAAAGGCGGCATCGCCGCGGGTTGGGCGTTCTACGACATCAAGGCCAAAGGCATCGCGCCACGCGCGTTTGTGTTTGGCGTGACCAACCCGGTGATGGTGCAGGGCGCGATTTTCGCCGGCATCACCATTACCGAGGGCTGGTCAAAATTACCGTATGATGCAATCAAGACTGGCGATATTGTGCAGGTAGACCCCAAGCGAAAGTCAGTGAGTCTGGTCAAGCGCGCCTAAACCAAGAGGGAAATTCTGTGAGCAAGCAGCAATTCGTAGCAGCAGTCGTGGGTGCGTGTGCATTACTGTCATATGGCGCTAGCCACGCACAAACCTACCCAACAAAACCCATCCGCTTCATCGTCGGTTTTCCACCCGGCGGCACCAACGACATCGTGGCGCGCGCGCTGGGCCAAAAACTGACCGAGCAAATGGGTCAGCAGCTGGTGATCGAGAATCGCGGCGGCGCCAACACGGCGATCGCGAGCGAGATGTTTGTGCGTATGCCGCCCGACGGCTACACCATCATGTTGAACGCGCCGGGGCACGCCACCAATCCGTCGATGATGAAGCTCAACTTCGATTCAATACGCGACTTCGCGTTTATCACGGTGGCGGCGGAATCGCAGAATCTGCTGGTGACGCACCCATCGTTTCCGCCGCGCAGCGTTAAGGAGCTGATCGCATTCTCGAAAACACGGCCGGGTGACATCAACTACGGCTCCTCGGGTGTCGGCACCACGGTGCATTTGTCAGCCGCCTTGTTCGAGTTCATGACCGGGGTGAAATGGGTGCATATTCCCTACAAGGGCGCCGGCCCGGCGCTGATCGAAATGTTGGGCGGACAGTTTTCAATTTATTTTGGCAACGTGCCGTCGGTCATCGGCTACGCACGCGCGGGCAAGCTGCGCGGGCTCGCGGTGACGGGCGCCAAGCGTTCAGGTGCGATTCCTGAAATGCCGACGGTGGCGGAAAGCGGCATTCCCGGTTACGAAGTGACCACGTGGTACGGCGTCTCGGCCCCGGCCAAGACGCCGCGTCCGCTTATTGATCGCCTCAACAGCGAAATCCTGCGCGCGTTGAAATCACCCGATCTTCAGGCGCGCTTCAAGGATCTCGGCGCCGATCCCATCGGCAACACACCGGAGCAAACCACGGCTTACGTGCAGAATGAAATCACCAAGTGGGCGAAGGTGCTCAAGGCGGCGGGCATCAAGGGCGAGTAACCAACCTGTGGTGAGGGGATGCGTTTTGGGTTGAACCGCACGCGCTATTGGGTTGTGGCCTGCTGCGGTTTTCTAAGCGGCGGCGCGCACGCGCAAATGCCCGGAATTCCAACGCTCGCGGAAAGCGGCCTTGCGTCGTTTGATGTTACCTCGTGGTTCGGCATTGCTGCGCCCGCAAAGACGCCGCGCGCGATCATCGGGCAACTCAACGGCAGCATCGTGCGCGCGGTGAACTTGCCCGACCTGCGCGCACGCTTGTAGGATCAGGGCGCTGATCCGGTGGGCAGCACGCCGGAGCAATGCACCGCGTTCATCCAGAACGAAATCGCCAAGTGGGCGAAGGCGATCAATGATGCGCATGTGGAGTTGCAGTAGCCCGCCGGAGCGCAGAGCAGGGGCCCCGGGTGTTCGCGGGGATGCGACCGCGTAGGCGGGCATGCGGTCGACGCGATGTTGTTACACTTCCATTGGTGGTGTAGGAGGCCGCCCGCCGCAGCGCGGTAATAACGACACGAAAATGCCCGACAAAGAAGCCACAGCCCGCATCAAAATCAACAAGCTGCTCGAAGCGGCGGGCTGGCGCTTTTTCGCGGACGGCAACAAGCCCGCGAACATTCGCCTTGAACCCAACGTTGCAATCAAGACATCCGATCTTGACGCACTCGGCGACAATTTCGAAAAGGTCTCAAAGGGCTTCATCGACTATCTCCTGCTCAATGCGAAGGCATTCCCGTTCATCGTATTGGAAGCCAAAGCAGAGGGCAAAAATCCGCTTGTCGGCAAGGAGCAGGCGCGTAGATACCTGCGGGCTGATCGTGCCGAAAGAAAAGATCGCCGCGAATGGCGACTATAACCTTAGCGGAGAGCGGTATCGGGAAGGGGCCGTGGCGACAGCTACTTTCCCATTAGTTTTGCTTGGCGATGTATGCGACGTGAGCAAAGGTTCGCCGATCACCCGAGATGAAGTTGTCGAAGGTAGCATTCCAGTTATCGCTGGTGGCCAGAAGCCTTCCTGTTTTCACAACGTATCGAATCGAATCGGCGAAACCATCACGGTCAGCGCATCGGGCGCCTATGCTGGATTTGTTGCGTACTTTGCCGAGCCGATATTTGCCTCCGATTGTTCGACCATAAAGCCAAGCGACCAGCGGCTTCTTACCAAGTTTTTGTTTTACCTGCTAAAGACCAAGCAAAGCGACATCTACGCGCTTCAGGTCGGCATGGGACAGCCGCACGTTTATTCGAAAGAATTGGTAAAGCTAAAAATTCCCCTGCCGCCGCTGGAGGTGCAAAAGGAAATCGTGGCGGAGATCGAGGGTTACCAGAAAGTCATCAACGGCGCCCGTGCCGTCCTCGACCACTACCGCCCCCACATCCCCGTCCACCCCGACTGGCCGATAGTGGAACTTGGTGAAATCACGAAACCGGAATACGGGTTTACTGAGAAAGCTGCCGAGAAAGGCGACGCCCGTTTCGTTCGCATAACTGATATTTCCGAGGATGGAACACTTCGAGCGGAAGATCCAAAGTTCATCACACTGACAAAAGATGCGAGGGAGTCACTGCTCGCGAACGGCGACATCCTCGTCGCCAGGACCGGCGCGACCTACGGCAAGACCATGATTTTCGAGGAAGACTATCCCGCTGTTTTTGCGTCATATCTCATTCGGCTTCGTTTCCCAAGAAATCGCGTTCAACCGCGTTACTACTGGATTTTCGCTCAGAGTGACCTGTATTGGAATCAAGCAAGCGCGCTCATGACTGGCGGAGGCCAACCGCAGTTCAACGGAAATGCTTTGAAGCAGATCAAAATTCCCCTCCCACCCCTCGCCACCCAACAAGCCATCGTCGCCGAGATCGAAGCCGAGCAGCGGCTGGTCGCCGCCAACCGCGAACTGATCGCCCGCTTCGAGAAAAAAATCCAGGCCACGCTGGCGCGCGTGTGGGGCGAAGGTGTCTCTAAGCCGGCGGATGACGCTGTGGAGCAGGCGGCGTGACCCCGGCGGCTGCGCCACGTATCCTGATCGTGGCCGGGCCCAACGGGGCCGGCAAAAACACGTTTGCGCGGGAATTCCTGACTGCGGAAGCGGATTGCCCCGTGTTCGTCAATGCCGACCTGATCGCCGCGGGCTTGTCGCCCTTTGCCCCTGAACTTGCCGCGCGCAAGACGGCGCGGATCATGCTGGAAGTGATGGACGAGCACATACGCCATCGCGAAAGTTTTGCGTTTGAGACGACATTGTCGGGCCGCGCCTACGCGCAACACATTCCCCAATGGCAGGCGCTGGGCTATCACGTCAAGCTGTTTTTTTTACGGCTGCCGCATGCCGAGCTGGCGATAGAGCGCGTGGCCCAGCGCGTGCGGCAGGGGGGACATGACGTCCCCGCCGATGTCATCCGGCGCCGTTTCGCCTCGGGGCTGAACCATTTCGAAGCCATGTATAAGCCCTTGGTGGAAAGTTGGGTGTTGTTTGACAATTCCACGCGTCCGGCTATTCTTGTGGACTGGAGCGAAAAATGAATCCGAAGCCGATAGAACTTGCCAAAGACGCCGATATTCGCGGCGCCTGGGCCGCCCTGCAGCGGGCGTGTACCTCGGCCGCGCGCATTGCGCAGAGCACGGGCACACGTCTCGTAGTGGTTGACTCGTCCGAGACGAGCGAGAGGCAAACTCCTGGCGCACCACAGCCGCCCCAAGCAATTAACAGCCTCCCAAGCTGACCGGCAATTTCTGCGATTGAACGCCGCCCGCCGCCATCGTTTACAGCAGGGCGGGCGGTCTTTGGCAGTTTTGTTTCTATTACAAACCAGAGTTCCGCATGATCCGCGACCCCGCCACTTTCCAAATCCTCCTCGACACCATCGCGCGCCTAGTGCGCGAGAAGCTGATTCCGCGCGAGCGTGAAGTCACCGAGACGGATGAAATTCCCGCCGACATCATCAATGAGATGCGGCGCATGGGGTTGTTCGGGCTGACCATCCCCGAGGAATACGGTGGGCTGGGTTTGACCACCGAGGAAGAAGCGCTGACCAGCATGGCGCTGTGCGAGGCGTCGCCGGTGTTTCGTTCGATCATGGGTACCAACGACGGCATCGGCGGAATGGGCATTGTGATCGACGGTACCGAGGCGCAGAAACAAAAGTATTTGCCGCGCCTGGCCACCGGCGAGATCATCGGTTCGTTTGCGTTGACCGAGCCCGGCTGCGGTTCGGATGCAGCGTCGCTGACCACGCGCGCCGAGAAGCAGGGCGATCACTACATCGTGAATGGCACCAAGCGCTACATCACCAACGCGCCCGAAGCGCACATCTTTACGCTGATGGCGCGCACTGATCCGAACTCCAAGGACGCCAGCGGTGTGTCGGCGTTTATCGTCGAGCGCGACTCAAAGGGTTTAACCGTCGGCAAGCCTGATCGCAAAATGGGCCAGCGGGGTTCGCACACCGCCGATGTGATTTTTGACAACGTGCGCGTGCCTGCGGACGCCGTGATCGGCGGCAAGGAGGGCATGGGTTTTAAAACCGCGATGAAGGTGCTGGATCGCGCGCGGCTTAACATTGCCTCGGTATGCACTGGCATCGCGCAACGCTGTCTCAACGAAGCGCTGGCCTATGCTAAAGAGCGCAAACAATTCGGCAAACCCATCGCCGATTTCCAGTTGATACAGGCGATGCTCGCCGATTCCAAAACCGAAATCTACGCCGCGCGCAGCATGGTGCTTGAAGCCGCACGCAAACGCGATACCGGCGCGAACATCACACTGGAAGCTTCGTGCTGTAAGTTATTTGCCTCGGAAATGGTGGGTCGCGTGGCGGATCGCGCGGTGCAGATCCATGGCGGCGCGGGGTATATGCAGGAGTGCGCGGTGGAGCGCTTGTATCGCGACGTGCGGCTGTTTCGCATATTCGAGGGCACGACGCAAATACAGCAATTAGTGATTGCGCGGCATATGTTACGTTAGGCTACGGCAGGTTGCGCGACCGCTAAACCGCACCCCACCGTCGTTCCGGGCTTGACCCGGAACCCAGTACGTTCAATCATGCGAAGCATCCGAATAATGCGCCTGCGGCGCGGCCCAGTGCCCCATCCTACCTTCCCCCCCGGGGAAGGGGATACCGGATCAGGCCCGGAATGACGATAATGGGGGAACACATGTTTGCTACGTTTAGAGTTTGTCTTGGTGTCGTTCTGGGTGTGTTTGCCGCCGTAGCGCTGGCGCAGACCTACCCCGTCAAACCCATCCGCATGATCGTGCCCTTTGCGCCCGGCGGCACCGGAGATTTTTTGTCGCGCAGCATCACGCCGCGCATGGGCGAGTTGCTCGGCCAGCAGTTCATCATTGATTTTCGCGGTGGCGCGGGCACTACGCTCGCCGCGGGATTGGTTGCGGCTGCACCCGCCGATGGCTACACGGTGTTGATTCAAACTTTCACCACGCAGGCGATCAACCAAAGTCTGTATACCAAGCTCTCCTACGACACGCGCAAGGACTTTGCACCGGCAGGTTTGATTGCGGTGATACCTCTGGTGCTGGGCGCGCATCCATCGTTGCCCGCGCGCAATGCCAAAGAACTGGCGGCACTGTCGCTAGCGCGGCCCGGCAGTCTCAACTTCGGCACCGCGGGCATCGGCACCGCATCCCACTTCGCCATCGAGTTGTTCAAGCTCGCGTCCAAGGCCGATCTCACGCATATACCGTACAAGGGTGCGGGACCGGCCATGATCGATGCGATGGCCGGATTCGTGCCGCTGGTGGTGGACGCCATCACCTCGATCAAGCCGCATCTCGATTCCGGCAAACTGCGCGGCATCGCTATCGGCAGCGCGCAACGTTCCGAAGCCGCGCCGCAATTGGCAACATTCGCCGAATCCGGCTATCCGGGATTTGAGGCGAGCTCGTGGTGGGGCATATTGACACCCGCGCGCACGCCGGTTGCGATCATTGCACGGCTCAATAGCGAGTTGAATAAATCACTGGAAGACAACACCGTGCGCACGCGCCTGTTGTCGCACGGCGCGACACTGAAATACGGCACACCCGCACAGGCTTCGGAGTTGCTGTCGTCGGAAATAGAAAAATGGGCCAAGGTGGTCAAGGCCACCGGCGCGCGCGTCGACTAATTCTATATAACTATCTGTTTTTATTGATATTTTTTGCAAAGGCATATTGTGGCATTTGAAAAACTAATCCAGGATTTCCAGGAAAGAACCGCCGAGGCCATCGGCATGGGCGGGCCGGAAAAGCTCGCCAGGCGCAAGGCCGAGGGCAACCTCAACGCGCGCGAGCGCATCGACTATCTGCTCGATAAAGATTCGTTCATCGAGTCCGGCCGCTTCGCGCGCAGCAACCGGCCCGAAGTCAAGCACAAGACGCCATCCGACGGCAAAGTGGCGGGCTTCGGCCGCATCCATGGACGCGAAGTGGGGCTGGTGTCGAATGACTTCACCGTGATGGGGGCATCCAGCGCGGTGATCAACATGAAAAAGATCAAGCACGTGAAGCAGACCGCGGCCAAGCGCGGCATGCCGCTGGTGCTGCTGGGCGAATCGTCGGGTGCGCGCATGCCCGACCGCATGGGTGCCGCAGGCCGCGCCATCATCGCGCAGGACCCGACGGAGTATCAACGCCTGCGCGAAGCGCCGTGGTGTTCCGCGCTGCTGGGTCAATGCTACGGTTCATCGACCTGGTATTCGGCGATGTCGGATTTCGTAGTCATGCGCAAGGGCGCGATCATGGCCATCGCCAGCCCGAACGTGACTTCGATCGCGATCAACAGGCCGATCAGTGCAGAGGAGTTGGGCGGTTGGAAACTGCTCACCGGCATATCGGGCCTTGCCGATATGGCGGTGGATACTGACGAGCAGTGTCTCGACGCGATCAAGAAATTTCTGTCGTATCTGCCCAGTCACAACATGGCGCCGCCCCCTGAAGCGCCGGTGCCCGCAGGTTCCGACGAAGCCGCCAACACCATACTGGGAATTATGCCGGAGTCGCGCAATCAGGTGTACGACGTTCGCAAAATCATCAAAGCAGTAGCGGACAAGGATTCCACTTTTGAATTGAAAGAACGCTACGGCAAATCGATAACCACCATGCTGGCGCGGCTCGACGGCAAGAGTGTGGGCTTCATCGCCAACAATCCGCTGTTCAAGGGTGGTGCGCTGGATGCCGATGCGTGCAACAAAGTCACCAGCTTCATGGTGCTGTGCGATTCGTACAACATACCCTTGGTGTTTCTGGTCGATGTGCCGGGCTTTTTGATCGGCCTCGAAGGCGAATTGCGCGGCATGCCCGGCAAGGTGATTAACTGGATGAACGCGATGACGCTGGTAACCGTGCCGAAAATCACCGTGATGATGCGCAAGAATTACGGTCAGGCGTTTATCAACATGGCGGGCGGCAAAAACGCCGATGAAATCGCCTGCTGGCCCATGGCAGACCTGGGTTTCATGGATCCGGCAGTGTCGGTTAACGTGCTGTATGGCGTGAAATTCGAGGACGACCCCGAGCGCTTCAAAAAACTCAAGGCCGAAGTCGAACGTGATACCTCCGCGTGGGGATTGGCGGAACTATACGAAGCGCAAAATGTGATCGACCCGCGCGACACCCGCGACTACCTGATCCGCACACTGGAAGTGCATCGCATGCGACTGAAAAACGGCGTGGGCGAGCATTTGCTGCGCAATTGGCCGACGAGCTACTAAGTGCGGTGAAGGGTGTGTGCTTTGAACCGCAGAAATTTTCTTGATCGCGCAGTGGCAGGCAGCACGGTTCTGCTGCAAGGCTGCTCGCCACTGGCCTTGATTAACGGCTGGGTGCCGTCCAGCACCTATAGTGTCAAAACCGCTGTCAGCTATGGCGCAAATGCCCGCCACAAACTCGACATCTATCGTCCCGGCGATGCGCCGGGCGCCGCACCGGTTGTGGTGTTTTTCTACGGTGGCAATTGGGATAGCGGCGCGCGCGCGGATTATTTATTCGCCGGCGAAGCACTCGCCGCCAAAGGTTATGTTGCCGTGGTGCCCGACTACCGGCTCTATCCCGAAGTGCGCTATCCCGACTTTCTGGCGGACTGCGCGGCTGCGGTGCAGTGGGTGTTCCAGCACATCACGGAATTCGGTGGCGACCCACAACGGGTGTTTCTGATGGGTCATTCGGCTGGCGCTTACAACGCCGCGATGCTGGCGCTGAATCCGGCTTATCTGCGTGCCGCCGGCGTAGACCCGCGGCGCGTGCGCGGGCTGATCGGCCTTGCTGGACCGTATGATTTTCTGCCGCTCACAGGCCCGGTCGCCAAGGCGGTGTTTGGTTTCCCGGATACCGCCATTACCACCCAGCCCATCCACTTTGCGTCACCCGCAGCGCCACCGGCTTTGCTGGTGACCGGCGCGCGTGACGATGTGGTCAATCCGGGAAACACTACACGTCTGGCCGCGCGTCTGCATCAACACGGCGTGCAGGCGCGCGTGATCGTTTACCCCGGCATGGGGCATCGCATGCTGCTGGGCGCGCTGGCAACACCCTTGCGCGGATTGCCTGGATTTGGACCGGTGCTCGACGACGTTGCCGGATTTGTAAACGCGTTGTCCGTCGTGGCGCGCATCAAGTCTTCAGTTTCCCCAACACCTGTCCCGCAATAATCAATTTCTGAATCTCGCTGGCGCCTTCGTAAATTCGCAGCGGACGAATCTCGCGATACAGCCGCTCGACCGTGCTGCCGACGGTCACACCCAATCCGCCGAAGAGTTGCACCGCAGAGTCGATCACGCGCTGCGCGGCTTCGGTGGCGTGCAGCTTGGCCATTGCCGCTTCGAGCGTAACGCGATCGCGCAGTGTGTCTTTGGTCCACGCCGCGCGATATACCAGCAACGCGGAAGTTTCTACATCGAGCGCCATGTCGGCGATGCGCATCTGCGTCGCCTGAAACTGCGCCAGCGGCTGGCCGAACACATGGCGTGTGCGCACATGCGCGCTTGCCTCCGCCAGCGCGCGTCGCGCAAAGCCCAGTGCCGCCGCACCCACGGTGGCGCGCATCACGTCGAGCGTAGCCATCGCCACTTTAAAACCTTCGCCGGGTTTGCCCAGCATTTGACTCGCCGGCACGCGGCAGCCGTCAAATGCCACAGTGCCGATGACGTGGGGCGCCACCACGTGTATCGATTCGGGCACGCTTAGCCCCGGTGTATCGGCATCAACCACAAATGCCGATAAGCCTTTGGCACCGGGCGCCTCACCCGTGCGCGCGAACACAATATAGGTGTGCGCAACACCGGCGTTGGATATCCACGTTTTGCGCCCATTCAGTATGTAGGCGTCGCCGTCGCGCTGCGCGCTGGTTTGCAACGCGGACACATCCGACCCGGCTTCTGACTCCGACAGGCAGAAGCCGGTGATGCATGAGCCCTCGGCGATACGCGGCAAATACGCAAGCTGCTGTGCCGTTGATCCGAACTGCACCAGGGGTACTGCGCCCAGCCCCTGCATCGCAAACGTGCAATCGGCCAGCCCCGAACACCGCGCCAGCACATCGCGCGCAATGCACAGGCTGCGCACGTCCACGTGCGCCGCACTTACCTCACTTACGTTAGGGCCGCCGAGCGCAGCAGGCAGCAGGTAACGCAACCAACCGCCTGCGCCCAGCAGGCGCGCGATTTCTCGCACGGCCTGTGTTTCTTCAACACCCTCGGCTTCCAGTGTGTGGCGATGCGACGCCACCCACGTCTCGAGTTCGCGCGCCAGACGGCGGTGCGGTTCATCGAAGAAAGGCCATTCAAGAAAGGCGTTGTCGTTCATCACGGGGTGAAGTTATCACATCCCCAATAGGCGCAGGAAAAGCCGTGGCGTAAAATAGCGGCTCACACAAACCAGCAACGGAACCAAGTCCCCATGAAACTCAACGGAAAAACTGCGGTTATTACCGGTGCGGCGTCCGGCATCGGGCTCGCCACGGCACAAGCGTTCGCGGCCGCAGGCGCTGCGGTCATGCTCGGCGACATCAACGTCGCCGGCGGCGAACAGGCCGCAAGCGAACTCAGGTCCGCAGGCCACGACGCCACCTTCGTGCCGCTCGATGTCACCGATGACGCGACGATAGCGCGCTTTCGCGACGCGGTGTATGCACGCGCCGACGCGCTGGATATTCTGGTCAACGTCGCGGGCTGGAGCAAGGTCGAGCCGTTCGTGAACACCACACCCGAGTTATGGCAAAAGCTGATTGATCTTAACTACACCGGCACCTTGCGCGTAACCCACGCCTTCCTGCCAAAAATGATCGCGCGCGCTGCGGGAAAAATAGTTAATGTATCGAGCGATGCCGGGCGCGCCGGCAGCGGCGGTGAAGCGGTGTATGCCGGCAGCAAAGGTGCGGTGATCGCGTTTACCAAATCGCTGGCGCGCGAAACCGCGCGCTACAAGCTCAACGTCAACTGCGTGTGCCCCGGCCCCACCGATACGCCGCTGCTGGCATCAACCCCGGAAAGGCAACGCGAAGCACTGCTGCGCGCAATACCGTTTCGCCGTTTCGGCAAGCCCTCGGAAGTGGCGGACGCGATTATGTTTTTCGCCAGCGACCGGGCGTCGTATCTCACGGGGCAGGTGTTGAGCGTGAGCGGCGGGTTGACTATGGTGGATTGAAGGCAAAACCTTTTTTGCCACAGATTTCACAGATGAACACAGATAAGATCAAGGACAAATAACCCTTGGCACAACCAGCAAGGGTGGGCACGCACCTTGTGCCCACCGTTCGGAGTGCCGCGTTTACGCGGCGGCGTGGGCAAAACAAAAAGCGTTTTGCCCACCCTGCACCCGACGTTTTTTTATTTGTGTTCATCTGTGAAATCTGTGGCTAAGTATCTGTTTTTAAGATAAATTATCGGAATATAGCAATGACCAAAGCTGCTGATTTCAAACCCCGGCATTTCAAGTGGGAAGTGCAAGGCAAAGTCGCCACCGTTACGCTCAATCGTCCGGAGCGCAAAAATCCGCTCACCTTTGAATCGTACGCCGAGTTGCGCGACACCTTTCGCGCACTGAGCAACGTGGACGACGTGAAGACCGTGGTGATCACTGGCGCGGGGGGCAACTTTTGTTCCGGTGGCGATGTGCATGAAATCATCGGGCCTCTCACCAAGATGAAAATGCCGGGCCTGCTCGAATTCACGCGCATGACCGGCGATCTGGTGAAAGCCATGCGCGCCTGTCCGCAGCCGATCGTTGCCGCCATCGACGGCATCTGCGCCGGCGCCGGTGCGATGATCGCCTGCGGCTCTGATCTGCGTTACGGCACCGCGCGCAGCAAAGTGGCGTTCCTGTTTGTGCGTGTAGGGCTCGCCGGCGCCGACATGGGCGCGTGCGCGCTGCTGCCGCGCATCATCGGGCAAGGCCGTGCTTCAGATTTGCTCTATACCGGGCGCTCGATGGGCGGCGAGGAAGCCGAGCGCTTTGGTTTCTACAACGCGCTGCACGAACCCGAAAAAGTGCTGGCCGCCGCGCAGGATATGGCGCGCACGCTGGCCGATGGCCCGACCTTCGCCCACGGTATGACCAAAAAGCTGCTGCATCAGGAGTGGAACATGGGCCTCGACGAAGCCATCGAAGCCGAAGCCGAAGGACAGGCCATCTGCATGCAGACGCAGGATTTTCATCGCGCGTACCATGCGTTCGCGAACAAGCAGAAACCGGTGTTTGAGGGGGATTGAACCGGTCGCAAATTTCGTAGTGCGGGTTAGGCGCGTTTTGTGCGCCGTAACCCGCCGTTGTGCGTGCTTGTCGATACCGCTCGGCGCGTTACGGCGACAAACTACGTCGCCTAACCCGCCCTACGGTTTATTTTTTCTGCTCCAAACTGCGTATCAATTTTCCCCAGCGCGCCATGTCGTTGCGGATCACCTCGCCGAATTCTGCAGGCGTATTACCCACCGCATTAAAGCCGAGGTCCACGACGTACTTGAGCACGTCGGGTGCATGCAGCGCGGCGGCCACGTCGGTTTGAAGTTTCGACACCGCCGCCGCGGGCGTTCCCGCGGGAGCAAGCATGCCGTACCAGGTACCGGCCTCAAAGCCGGCCACGCCGGACTCGGCTACTGTCGGAATCTGCGGCAGCGTCGGCCAGCGCTGCGGACTGCTGATGCCCA
>CAMBCF010000062.1 GCA_945864585.1 Bordetella parapertussis
TGCCATACTGCCGTCGCGGAACGGGGCGACACCCAAGTGGCCGAGACATTCCTGCCCATCAGTCACGTAGTGTTCTCCAATCTCAAAACCTGGCTACGTGGCATTCACCACGGCGTCAGCCCGCAACACCTGCAAGCCTATCTCAACGAATTTACGTTCCGCTTCAACCGCCGCTTCTACCCATTCAACGCCTTCCGCTCCCTGCTTGGCATTGCTGGCGACGTCATTGCGCCGACCTATGCCGAACTTTATGCAAAAAAATCACGCTCCACTACTACATCTGGTAGCCTTGGGAGCTAACCGGATAAGCACGGATTGAACCTCGAAACAACTCACCGCAAAGACGCAGAGGTAACGCAGAGAAAATCCACTCTAAACCAGGTTTTCTTTGCGGCTGTTCTCCGCGCCTTTGCGGTGATGCACTGCTGTTCGCAGGTTTACTGAAACTTCTTAACCACTTCGATCAACTCATCGCTGGGCACCAATTGGTTTGAGTCGATTTTCACGTAGCGAACTATGCCCTGCTTGTCGATCACAAACCACGAACGCTTGGCGCGCAGGTACGCGCCGATACGAGCGCCCTTGACCATTTCCGCGTCGTCGTTGAGCGCCTGATAAGCGCGCAGCATCGCGCGCGGCATATCGGTGAGCAATGGATAGGTGAGGCCGAGCTTCTCGCCCCACGCACGGTTGGTATCAAGGTAGTCAACACTGACGCCCAGGACCTGGGCGTTTACGGCTTCGAACTTGGGAAGATCAAGTTGGAAAGCCAGGGCTTCCTGCGTTCAGGTCTTGGTGAACGCGCCGACGTAGGTAAATATTACGACCGACTGCTTGCCGGCGAAATCACTGAGCCGGATATTGGCCCCTTTGGTCGAAGGCAGCGAGAAATCCAGCGCCTTGTCGCCCACCTGCAGCGCGTACGCCGGCTGCATCGCAAGCGCGAGAACTGCGCCGGCCAGAAGGGACTTCAACATTCGCAAAAACATATCGATCTCCTTTGCTTGATTCGTGGCTCAGTTGCGTGTCCTCGCCACGAGGGTTTGAATCATTTTCTTCACATCGGCCCGTTCCAGAGCAAGCGGCCCCATGCCACGCGCAACGATATTCTGCTCGCGGTCGATAATATACGTCATCGGCACGCCGCGTGCGTTGATGGCGCGTCCAAAAACCATACCTTTGTCGTGTACGGAGGGCATGGTGTATTTATGCTCATCCAGAAATTTCTTTACCGCAGTGCCATCGCCGCCGTCCAGAGAAATCGTCAACACCACCACGTCCTTCGTCGGATACTCCCTGTGTGCCTTCTGCACGGAAGGCATTTCGCTTCGGCAGATGTCTCACCACGTAGCCCAGAAGCGAATGATGATGACCTTGCCCTTCATCTCCGACGACTTGAGCGTACCGCCCTGAAGATTGGCGAAATCGAATGGCGGCATGGTCGTGGGTTTCGGCGGCGCAGCCAGCACCGTGGGATTGGGAAACAGGCCTTCAGCCGCGTGCGCCGCAGCAAAACATACCGCCACACCCAGCGCCACGATGAACATCCACAGATACAGACATTTATTGTTTAAAAACATATACTTAAGTTCACTCATTCGATGACGGCGATTCGATAGTACACCTCATTTCACCTTTTCCGCACGCCAACACGCAGCGCAACGCCGGTGTAAACCTGTTTAACATCGGTAGACAGGATTAACAGGATTAACAGGATAGACCCGGATGAAGGTTTTATCCTGTGCATCCTGTTAATCCTGTCGTCAAGAGTGAAACGCAGTATGTGCGCGCTTCGATAAACGTGCAGGCCGGAACGCGCAGCGGTTACTACAAACGGTGGCAGATGACGCACAATCGCCGGAACCGCTGCGCGTTCCGACCTACATCTTCGCCGCGAGCCTGCGCGCGCGGTATTGATTAACGTCGCGCCAGCCTTCCTTGCTCGCTACACCGCCACGCACCGCACCCGCTTCGATACTGCCAAACAACAACTCATAACCCGGCGGCAGCGGACGGCTGCCCGGCACCGCCAGCCACAGGCGCAGCAACAAACGCTTTTTCTCTTTTTCCTCAAAGTCATCGTAGCGCGTGCGCGCGTGATAAGTCAGGTGATTGTTGAGCAACTGGATGTCGCCGGGCTCGAATTCCATGTTGAGCGCGAGTTCCTCGGCCAGTTCGCCATACAAATCGAGCGCCTGCTGCTGCGCGGCTGTAATACGCGGCACTTCCGAAAAATCCTGCGCGTAATTGATGTACGCCGGTGAAAACATGCCGGTGAATTGGCCGTCGCGAAAACCGAATATCGGTTTGGGATAGGCGCGCGCTTCGCCCGGCTGCTCGTCGCCCTGGCGGCTGTTGTACCAATCGGCGTAAAACGCATCGAGCAGATCGGGCCGCCGGCGCAGCACTTCGTTGTGAATTTGTGCGGCACTGACGATGCGACTGATGCCGCCCGACCTGGCCTTGCGCACGCACAGCAGCCCGACGACATCGCAACGGTCGCCGTGGAAAGACAATTCCTGCGCAGTCTTCGAGCCGCGTATTTTGGTAGTCTCGACAGCCTTGCCTTCGTCTTCGACGACGCCCAGCAGTTCTCCGCGCCCGCCCTGCGAAACCGCCGTACCCAGATGCGCGCCGATGCCCCAATACACCAGACGCAATTCATCCGCTGTATACGTCAGCGGCAACCCGCGCAGCAGCACGATGCCGCGTCCGATTTCGAGCTCTTGCGCGATCTTTGCGAGTTCTCGTGTATACGAGGGCAACGGAAAATCTTCGCGGGTTACGTCCAGCCACTCAAGACCGCGGCGCTGCACGGCACGCAGTGCGCTGTCGATTTCCGCCAGCTCACCGGCACTGAAGCGGCGTATCCAGTCAGTGGATTTTTCGAGGTCAGCGCCCTTCCATGCGAAAGGCGCGATGATTTCATGGTGCTTTTCGATTTGCATTTAAAGACTCACAAAATTCAAAAGAACATTTGCCACAGTAATTCACGGCTGCCCGGAAATGCCCGCAGCCTTGATCAGCTTACCGTACCGCACCACCTCCGATTTGATCAGCGCTGCAAACTGCTCCGGCGTGTCGCCGATAGGCTCATATCCCTCGCGCGCGAGCGAATCACGGATGTCTTGCACGCGCAGTGTTTTGATTATTTCGGCGTTCAGTTTGTTTACGATATCGCGCGGCGTCGCCGCCGGCGCGAGCACACCGCGCCAGTTGACTAGCGTATAACCCGGCACGCCTGATTCCGCGACCGTCGGAATCTGCGGCGCATGCGTTGAGCGTTTCGGCCCGGTGACCGCAATCGCGCGCAGCCTTTTTGCGTTCACTTGCGGCAGCGAAATCGCGAGGTCGGCGATCATCACATCCACTTGCCCGCCAATGAGTTCAGTCATGGCCGGCCCCGTGCCCTTATACGGCACGCCCACCATGTCCACGCCCGCCATCGCCTTGAACATTTCGGCAGCTATGCCCGACATGCTGGTGGCGCCCGACGAGGCGTAACTCAACTTGCCGGTTTTCGAGCGCGCGAGCGCGATGAAGTCCTTCACTGTTATGGCAGGTACCGACGGATGCACCACCAGCACATTTGGCCCGCTCGAGACATTGGTGATCGGCGCAAAATCCCGCACCGGGTCGTACGATAATTTCGCATTGAGGCTGGGTGCAAACGCCACTGCGCTGACCGGCGCCATCACCAGCGTATAGCCGTCGGGCGGTGCTTTCGCGCAAACGTCAAGACCAATGGTGCCGCCCGCGCCGCCGCGATTCTCGACCACCACCGCCTGGCCGATGCCTGCGGCAAGTTTTTGCGCAACCAGCCGTGTCACCAGATCGTTGGCGCCGCCTGGTGCGAAGGGGACGATGATGCGGATGGGTTTGGCTGGATAACTCTGTGCGTGCGCAGTGGCAACAAAATGCATGGGAACCACTGATGAACACAGATGGACACAGATAACTGCAACAGGGCGTAGAACGCGAATGAGTAATCGGATCTTATCCGTGTTCATCTGTGTTCATCTGTGGCTAAAAAGCCCTTCGCCGCCGCCCGCCCCGTGAGCCACACCGACTTGATCTGCGGCAACGCCTGCGCCGCGCGCTGCGAAATTTCGTCGTCGGTCAGCGAACTCAACGGATGTTCGATCACCACCGGGTCGATCGCAGTCATGCCGAGCGCGTCGCGCTGCACCTGGGCTTCCCGTTGAAACTCTGTGGTGATTATCAGCGCCGTGGGCAGGCCTCGCGCTTCCAGTTCCACCGTGTCGTGCATACAGCACGACGTGCAGGAGCCTCAGTCGCCTATGGCGGTAATCACGATATCGTTATTGGCGGCAATGTCGTCCAGCAACGCCGGCGCGGCATTCATGGAAAAACTGTGCTTGCGGTAGTAGTTGACCGCGGACAATCCGCTGCCGGCGGATAGCTGCTGCTGAATTCCGCGCAGGAGTTTGCCGCCGTTCCATTTGGTATTGTCGAGGATGGCGAGGCGCAGCCCCTTGAGTGCCGGTGCTCGCGCTGCGGCGGCTCGCGTATCCGCTTCGACTATGCCGCGCGGGTCGTAATGGTGTTGGGTTAAGGTCATGTAAGTCCTCCGTAATTCAGATCAAAGATAGCAAGTCCCATCCAGACACACCGGCCCGCCCGCCGGCTCCGCTGCAGGATCAAGCGCGCGCAACACCGGCGTAGACATATGCCCCCAGCCCGGGATGAAGGCGGAGAAACGTCCGGCCTCGCCGCCGGCGACGAATAGATGGATATTGTCGGGGCTGGGCACCACCGGCGTGCGCGCATCGGGCTCGCGCTTGTACCACAGCGGCAGGCTGCGGTTGTGGATCTTGCCGTAACGGCCGTTGCCATAAAGATCGCCCCAGCGGTTGCCGGAATGCGCCCACAGATAATGACGGATATCGTGCCGCTTCCAGCCGCATTTCGCAATTGTTGCGGCATGCTCAGGACCCAGCACCACCGCGCAGTGCCCGGCCGAGACCGCGTTGTTGTTGCCGATGGTGCTCATCGCGGAGCACACGCTGTCGAGTATCCCCGCGGCGTCATTGGCGAAATGGTTGGTGACGCTGTGCGGCGGCTCGGCGGCCAGCACAAACACGGTGGAGTCTTCGGCCTTGTAGCCGTGTTCGACATGATACGGCGCGAACGGGCTGGCTTCTTCGTTCTCGGCAATGCAGTAGGTGTATTTCGCAGGGGACCCCAGCGTGCTCTTGTCGAGTTCGCCGGGCCAGCCGCCACCGACGTTAAGCAGCATTAAACGGATCGCGCGACCGATGGTGGCATTCGCACGGTTGCCTGAACCAAATACATTGCACCCGGCATTCATGTTCGCAGCCTTGCGCGCCGGCCCATTGACGATCAACAGCGGGCTCGCCATATGCGTGGTGGCCTGCACACCGTTGAGATTGAAGGGCGCATCGCACAGCGCCAGCATCGCCGCGCGCACGATCGTTGCATATTCGGGCAGGCAGCCCGCCATCACCATATTGATCGCCAGCACCTCGCGTGTGAGGCTGCCCCAGCGCGGCGGCACCCGGCACTCTTTGAACGACGCATCGCCGCCGAGTGCCGCGACCATGGCGTCGATCTTCACGGGCGTGGGTGGCACCAGCGGCAGGCCATCGGAATAGCCTTGCTGGTAATACCACTCGATGAGGTCTTCGGCGTCAACTGGTGGCGCGAGTGTTGCCGTGTTTTCAGTGGCACTGTTCATCCAAAACTCCGTATGCTTGCTGCATGGCCGGGCAGCACACGGAACTCCTTCCCCTTCAGGGGGAAGGCGGGGATGGGGGTGGGGGCTATGCGATACCCCATCCCCACCCTAGCCCTCTGCCCTGCTTCAAGTGTGCCCTTGCCCTTGAAAGGGAGGGAATTTCGTGCAGCCTGCTAACCTACATTGCACCTTGTGTAATCGAGATCGAAGTACGCCCCTCATTCATCCGGCCGAAACCGCGTCTCCGGCTTCAACCCTTTACGCTTCAACTTCTCGCTGATCCTGCCATTATCCAGATAACGCCCTTCCACCGCACGCTTCGCCGCTGCATCCCACTGCGGCAGCCAGTCGCCGTCGCCGGGGCTGAACCACGGCGCTTGCGCACGGCGTTTGGGCAAGCCCAATTCGTCCCAGATTTTACCCGCACGCTCCATGTATTCTTTTTTGGGCAGCGCCAGCGGCGGCAGTTCTTCTTTTTTAGTGGCGTCCATCAGCAGCGTGGCATCCTCACGCTCGGCCTCATGCTCGCGCTCCGGGCCGTGGCCGGGACTGCGATAGTTGATCACCTGCAGATCGTCCGCCGGATTCATGCGAAACGCCAGCGCCCAGAAAATCGCATCGGAGTTCTCGGGATCAATGTCTTCATCCACCGCGATGCAGATCTTGCCGCAGTCGGCGCGAAACGCGCTGGCCCCCTGCAACGCGCGCCAGATTTCCGTCTTCGGCGTATTTTTTTCCATCACCACAATGATGATACGCCGCAGCGCCGTCAAACGCTCATGCAGTTTCACGCGCTTGACACCGCGTATGCCCAGCGTCCTGCGCAGATGATTCAGAAACATCGGCTCATACGACACCAGCTTGATTGCACTCGATTCGCTGGGCGTGACCTGTGACAGATAGGAGGCTACCACCGCGTTCTTGCGGTGCGTGATCGCAGTCACGCGCATCGGCATGTTGAATTCTTCCAAGGCAACATGGCCGTGCGATTCGCCGAACGGGCCTTCCGGTTCGAGATACTCGGTGTCGATGAAACCTTCGATCACGATCTCGGCTTCTGCCGGCACCAGCAGATCCACGGTGCGCGCTTTGACGACATTGATCGGCGCGCCTACGAGGCCGCCGGCGACGCCGATTTCGTCCACATCAATCGGCAGTTTCATCGGCGCCACATAGGCTACGCACGGCGGCGCGCCGAGTACGATGGCAATCGGCATCTCCTTGTCGCCGCGCTGCTGGTGCTTCTGGTAGTGACGGTAACCACCTGCGCCGCCGGAGCGCGTGGCCATGCGCACCACCAGCCGGTCACTCGCCTTCAATGCCGCGCGATAGGTGCCGTGATTCTGGATGCCGCTCACCGGGTCTTTGGTGATGACATTAGTCGCGGTCAGCGTCGGCGCGCTGTCGAAGCCCGGCGTGGATATCGGTATCGGAATGCTGTCGAGGCCGTTGCCTTCCCCTTTCAAGCCTTCGCCCTCAATGATCACTTCCTGGCACGCCGCGTTGTCAACGATGCGTGGCGCAATCGGATGCGCAGTGGCTTCATCCCATTTTTTCTGCACCTCCTCGGCCGCGCATTGCATGCCGGTCAGATACACCGCCGGATTGGCAGCGAGCGCCCCCACCACCACCGGAAACTTGTACTTGCGGCCGCGGCCATCAACCACATGGGTGAACAAAAACGCCTTGCGTTCCTCGTGCTCGATGCCGCCCACATACTGCCAGCGCACCAGCGGATGCATCTCGGCATCCTTGTCGATCGGTCGATCCACGGTCAGCAGCAGGCCGGCCTTTTTTAGTGCAGCCAGGTGGTCGTGCAGATCGGGGTATTTGCGATTGTTGGACATAAATTTAAATGATTTGCTTTTTTTTCACCAAGCCACCGTTCCACCATCGACCGGCAGAATCACACCCGTAATAAAATCCGACGCATGCGACGCCAGCAGCACCGCGGCGCCCTTGAGATCGTCGGGCCCGCCGGTGCGATGCAGCGGCACCTCGGCTTCGAGATTTTCGCGGTTGCGCTCAAACAGTTTCTGGTTGAGCGGCGTGACAAAAAATCCGGGGCAGATGCAGTTCACCTGAATGTTGTGCTGCGCCCATTTCACCGCCAGATCGCGCGTGAAGTGCACCAGCGCGCCCTTGCTGGTGCTGTAAGCGATCGAACTGTAGGCCTTGGGATTGCGACCCACGATGCCGGCGATGGATGCGATGTTGATGATCTTGCCGCGCTTTTGCCTGATGAATTCGCGGCCGATGACCTGTGCGCACAGAAAAGCCGCGCTGATGTTCAGATCAAGCACCTGCTGCCATCGATCCAGCGGCGTGTCTTCCGGCGCCGCCACCCACGCTCGACCGGCGTTGTTCATCAGCACATCAACGCGGTTGAATTGTTTAAGCACGGCGTCTTTCATGGCTTCGATCTGCTCGGGCTGGGTGACATCGCAGGCAACAGCCAGCGCTTTCACGCCGAGTTTTTCGAGCCTGCCGCAGGATTCCTCACATACTTCGAGTTTGCGCGAGCACAGTACGATGTTCGAGCCGGCCTCCGCCAGCCCGGTCGCCATCTGGAACCCAATGCCGGTAGCGCCGCCGGTGATTACACTGACGTGGCCTTCGAGGTCGAACAATTTTTTGACGCTGGACAAATAAAATCCCTTAAAAACAATTAGAAACCATATCAAGAATACATCATGGTGCTTCTTTTCCCTCACCCCAACCGCCTTCGGCCCCCTCGCTGCGCTCTCCCCGGAGGGCGAGGGGCTTTACACCCTTCTCCCTCCGGGAGAAGCGCCGGGGATGAGGGAGGTTTTTGAGTTCGTTTGTAGCTATTTATCCGATAAAAGCAACCGCCCAATAATATTCCGCTGAATCTCGGAGCTGCCTTCGTAGATGCGCACGATACGCGCATCACGATAAATCGTTTCGATGCCGGCTTCGCGCATATAGCCCATGCCGCCGTGGATTTGCACCGCGCAGTCCGCGACTTTGGCCAAGGCCTCGGTCGAAAACAGTTTGGCGACCGAGGCTTCCATGGTGCCGCGCTCGCCGCGCATCAGCGTGTCGATAGCGCGATAGGTCAGCCCGCGTGCCGCGTCACGCTGTACCGACATATCGGCTAACATCCACTGCAGGCCCTGATGCTCGGCAAGTTTTTTTCCGCCCTGCACGCGCACTTTCATGTAATCGACACAGCGCGCGATCAGATGATCCATGATGCCGCAGCAGCGCGCCGATACCGTCACGCGCCCGGCGGTGAGCGTTTTCATCGCCTGAACATAACCCATGCCCTCGTCGCCGAGCAGATTCTCGGCGGGCACTTCGCAATCGGTAAACGCCAGCGGCGCGGTGGAACAGCCGTGCATCCCCATCTTGAGTTCGTTCTTGCCGACGCTAAAACCCTTGAAGTTTCGTTCCACAACAAAAGCTGAAATGCCCCTGATACCCTGCGATTTGTCGGTAATCGCCATCACCGTAAACACATTCGCGATACTGGCATTAGTGATATAAATTTTTTCGCCATTGAGGATGTAGCGGTCGCCCTTCCTCACCGCCGTCGTGCGCATTTCCGCCGGGGAAGAACCCGCCTGCGGCTCGGTCAATGAAAAAGTGCCCACCCATTCGCCGCTCGCCATACGCGGCAAATACTTTTGCTTTTGCGCGTCGTTGCCCAGCGCGACGATACCCGCGGTGCTGATGCCCGTGTGGTTGCCGATCACCGTGGCGAAACCATAGTTGGTCTTGCCCATTTCTTCTTCGATGGCGCACTTGCCGGCCAGCGTGAGTCCGCTGCCGCCGTAGGCCTCGGGTATGGTCAGCCCGAACAAACCCATCTCGCGCGCGAGCTGCATCAAATCATCGGGAATGGCATCGGACTCTTCGATCTCGCGCGAGCGTGGATCGACTTCCTTGCGCAAAAAGCGCGCCACCTCATCGGCGAAGGAACGCTCTTCGGGCAGGTAGGGGTTCATGGTTGGCACCTGTCAAAGTTCAACAACATTTTTGCCACAGATTTCAGTTCTTAATCTTCGGCCGTATCAAAGCATCCGCCGCCTTGACGCCCTTGCCGCGCTCCATCACGAACAAGGGGTTGATGTCGAGTTCGGCTACATGATCCTTCAAATCCACCGCCAGCGCGGACAATTTCACGATAGCTACCGCCAGCGCATCGATGTCGGCATGCGGGCGGCCGCGCGCACCGGTGAGCAATGGATAACCTTTGATTTCCGCAATCATTTCGCGTGCCATCGGCAGCGTGACCGGCGCCAGACGGAAACTCACATCCTTCATGATCTCCGCGAAAATGCCGCCCAAACCAAACATCACCGCCGGCCCGAACAGCGGATCGTTGCTGATGCCGAGTATCGCCTCGGTGCCGCCACGCACCATCTCCTGCACCAGCACGCCGTCGATTTGCGCTTGGGCGTTGTAGACCCTGGCATTCGCCAGCACCTCATCGTAGGCGGCTGCGAGTTCCGCATCCGATGCCAGTCCCAGCCTCACCGCTTTGGCCTCGGTCTTGTGCGAGATATCCGGCGACTGCACTTTGATCGCCACCGGGTAGCCGATCTTTTTCGCCATCGCCAGTGCTTGTTCGCGCGTGGTAGCGAGTGCTTCCTGCGTCACGCTGATGCCGTATTCGGCCAGCACTTGCTTCGCCTGGTATTCGGCAATGTCCGTAGTCTTACCCGTAAGCATTTGTTTTGATTGTGTTTTATTTAACACCAGCGGCTGTTCATCGCGCTGCGCTTGCATGCGCCGCCGGGCTTCGGCGTAGCCGCTCAGTGCCGCCAGCGCACGCCCGCAACGCACCGGCGATTTGTAGTGCGGGATACGCGCCTCATCCAGCGCGGCGTATGCGGCCGTCGCCATCACATCGCGTGCGCTCCAGGCGGCGGCGATGGGCTTATCGGTGGTTTTTGCAATCGCAATGATCTGCTGCGCAATTTTTTCCGCGATCTCGCCTTGCAGCGACGCATTGAGCAGCGCAATGCAATCGACACCGGGATCGTCGACGATGGCCTGTAGCGTGCGGTTAATCAGCGCGAGGTCATTGAAAATAGACGCCGTCACATCCACCGGGTTGCCGAGTGACCCGTACGAGGGCACGAACGCGCGCAGCTTCTCCACCGTTTGCGGCGCGAGTTGCGCGAGGCGCATGCCGCGCGCCACGCACTCGTCGGTCATCAGTATGCCAGCGCCGCCGGATACCGTAATCATCGCGATGCGGTTGCCAGCGGGCAATTTTCCGCAACGGAACATGCGCCCGTAGTCGACCACATCCTGTATGTCGTCAACCTGAATAATGCCGGTCTGTTTGAACGCCGCCGTATACAGCGCCATCGCGCCGCCGAGGTTGGCGGTATGCGAGGCCGCGGCTTTTTGCCCCTCGTCGGTGTTGCCGACTTTCCACATCAGGATGGGCTTGCCGGCGGCCATCGCTTTCGCACCAATGTCGGTGATACGGTGCGCATCCTTCACCCCTTCGATATAGCCCACGATCACATCGGTATGCGGGTCACGAATAAAGTAATCGATGAAATCCAGCGTCGATACGCCAACTTCATTGCCGGTGGTCACCATCTGCCGGAACGCAAGCCCGCCATCCAGCGACGACAGGCTCAACACTGAAAAACCGAAGCCGCCCGACTGCGACACCATGCTCACCGCGCCCGCCGGATAGTCGGAAAAAAACACCGAGCCAAAGCCCGCGTAGGCTTTGTCCGCCACGTTCATCATGCCCTGACAGTTGGGTCCAATGACGCCGATGTGGTACTGCCGCGCGATAGCGGTCAGCCGCTGCTGCAATGCCACGCCGTCACTGCCGGTTTCCGAAAAACCGGAAGTGAATATCACCACATACGGCACGCCCTTTTTTCCGCACTGTTCGAGCAGGTCCGCAACGCGCGTGGCGTTTACCACAATGATCACCAGATCGGGCGTCTGCGGCACATCCGCCAGCGACGCATAACATTTGTGGCCGAGAATTTCCGTATAACGCGGATTCACCGGATACAGTTTGCCGGTGTAACCGTGCGACAGCAGATGACTCAGCGGCTGGCCGCTGATGGTAATGAGGTCTTGCGAAGCGCCAATAATGGCAATGGCTTGGGGGCTGAAAAAACGTTCAAGATCGCCGCGGGTAGGATGCGTCATTGCCGAATGGAGGAGCGGAAGGAAGGGCCGCATTATAGCTGGAGTCATCTTGCCACTGCGTCGATGTTATAATTTTCACTCTCAAAAGCAGACTTCACATTGTGAGCGCCGCAACAAGATCATTCACCCGCTTGCTGGGATTCAGGGATATCTGGCTGATCACCGGCGGACATCTGATCACCCACTGGTATCCGGCGACGTTCTACGTGCTGCTGCCGATCATCGGCAAGGAACTCGGCCTCACCTATACGCAGATCGGGCTCATCATCTCGCTGCAACATCTGGCGGGCGCACTGTCCAATCTGCCTGGCGGCATGCTGGTCGATGCGGTGGGCCGCAAAGGCTACTTGATGGCGATCTCGCTGTTCTGGGTGGGGTTTCCTTATCTGCTGATTGCATTTCTGCCGCCGAGCTACGCCACGCTGCTGATCTGCATTGCACTGGTGGGCATCGGCAACAACCTGTGGCATCCGACTGCTATTCCCGCGCTCGCCATCCGCCATCCAGATCGCAAAGGCCTGGTGCTGTCGGTGCACGGCATGGGCGGCAACCTGGGCGAAGCGCTGGCGCCGCTGTGCATCGGCGTGCTGCTCACCTACATGAGCTGGCGCAGCGCGCTGGTGATCAATGTGATTCCCGGCGCGGTGATGGCGGTTCTAATCCTCGTGTTTCTGGGTGCATTCACCGCGGCCTCCAATCGCGGCAAGCATGAAAGCCGCGCCAAGCGCGGCACCGGCGCTTACCTGCGCGACGTGTGCAGTCTGCTGCACAACCGCGGCTTGATGCTGATCTCGTGCAGCGGCATGTTTCGCGTGGCGGCCCAGTCCGGGCTGCTGACGTTTCTGCCGGTGTATCTGGCGTACGAACTCGGCTACTCGCCGTGGGCGGTGGGCGTGGCGATGACGCTGCTGCAAATCATGGGCTTTATCGCGAGCCCGATCGGCGGCCATGTATCCGACAAAATCGGACGCAAGAAAGTCGTGGTAGCCAGCATGGCGGGCACCGCATTGGTCATACTTGGCATCGTGTTCGCAGGCCAATCGCCGCTGTTCATCCTGATCGTCGCGCTGCTGGGATTTTTTCTGTATGCCACGCGTGCCGTGTTGCAAGCCTGGACGCTCGAAGAAACACCCCCCCATCTTGCCGCCACCGGCATCGGACTTGTGTTTTCGGTGCAAGGCCTGGGTTCTGCATTCGCACCGGTTATGTTCGGCTATATCGCGGACCAGTACAGCCTGTATACCGCGTTTTACTTTCTGGCCGGGCTGGTGGTATTCGCTAACATTCTCATCTGCTTCATGCCGGACATGCAGGCGGCGCGGGCGGACAAGCCTGCTGCGATCTGATTGTCGTGCGCTCCAGCCCGCTATGCCGTTACAATAATCTCTGCATTCTACGGGCCGCTCCAGACCTTAACCCCAGCGGCAGTGCTGTCTGATTTCACAACCAGTGAGGGAGATAAAGCCATGACCGACAACACCATCATTTCCGCGGACTCGCATGTATTCGAACCGGTGAATCTGTGGGAGACGCGGATGGACAGAAAATTCCGCGAGCGGGGGCCACGTTTTGTGGCCGATTACCAGGGCAAGCCGGGCACGTTTTTCGTGTGCGATGGCATCGATGCGAGGGCCATCGCCAGCATTGCGGCGGCGGGCATACCGAAAGAGGATCTGATCAAATTCAAGGATGTGCATCACCGGGATCTGCGCTCGGGCGGATACGATCCGGTGGAGCGGTTGAAGGATCAGGACATTGATGGTGTCTCCGGCGAAGTGTTGTACGCCACCTATGCGATGCAACTCTACGCCATCCAGGAAGCCGCGCTGCAGGAAGCGGCGTTCCACACCTACAACGAGTGGCTGGTGGAAATGTGCAGCCACGCGCCCGCCCGCCTCAAGGGGCTGGCGCTGATCTCGGTCTACAACGTCGATCACGCGGTGAAGGCGCTGCAGCACTGGACCCGGCACGGGCTGTGCGGCGCGATGATCGCCGCGGTGCCGCCGGAGGGCACCGAATACAGCGATGCGCTCTACGATCCGTTGTGGGCGGCAGCGGCGGAAATCGGCGCGCCGATCAGCATCCACACGCTCACCAGCAACCGCAAGGCGAGCTACCGTTTCGAGCGTGAGGTGCGGGGTGCAGCGCGTTACCCTGAGAATCCGATGGAGGTGATGCTGACGCTGGGCGAAATGCTCACCAGCCCCCTGTTCGACCGCCATCCGCGCTTAAAGCTGGTGCTGGCCGAAGCCGACACCGGCTGGCTGCCGTGGCTGCTGGAGCGCGTCAATCGCGGGCACGAGCGCTACGCCAAGCAGAACGGCATCCGCACCGAATTAAAGCCGAGCGAATATTTTCACCGCAATGTGATGGCAGCGTTCATCCAGGATCGCGTCGGGGTTTATACCCGCGAATTCACCGGCGCCGACAATCTGATGTGGTCCTCGGACTATCCGCACACCGACACCACCTGGCCGCGCTCGCGTCAGAGTATCGAGCGCGACTTCGCCGGCGTATCCGAGAGCGATCGCTACAAGATGACCTTTACCAACGCCGCGCGGCTCTATGGCTTCACCAACGGCAGCACGCACTGATGGAATGGCCACGCGGATAAATGCTGATACAGGACAAAGTGGCGTGGGATGGCGAGGTTGAAAAAAACCTCGCCTTTCTCAAAACGCTGGGCGTGGATTGCGTGGCGCTGGAGCTGCCGGATGATCCGCGCGCGGACGCCGCCATTAATTTATCCACGCGCGATGCTGCCATCGCTTTTTTCAACCAGGCCAAGGCGACGGTGGCGGCGCACGGCATGCAACTGCGCACGGTGCTGGCCACCAGCGGCTTTGCTGAAATCAAACGTGGCGTAACGGGCCGCGATCAAAAAATCGCCTTGCTGCTGGATACCGTGCACGCCATGGGCGTTGCCGGCATTCCCATCCTGGCCTATAACTTCAAGCTGCTGAATTCCAAGTTGCTGCGCTCACAGCCCACACCGGGGCGCGGCACATCCACCTACATTTCGTTTGACTACGATGAATACCTGAAACAGCCGGCGCAGCCGATTGAGCCACCACTGTCGCAGGGGCAGATGTGGGACAACCTGTCGTATTTTTTGCAGGCGCTGGTGCCTGCTGCCGAAACATCAGGCGTGCGCATGGCGCTGCATCCCGACGACCCGCCGGTGCCGCACGGCATTCCTGCGCTGGCGGGTGCTGGGCATATCGCGTCAAGCTTCGAGCAGTACCACAAAATATTCGAGCTGATGCCATCGCGCGCCAATGGCATGCTGTTCTGTCAGGGCTGTGTCACCGAGATGCAGGGCGTCGATGTCTACGACGCCATACGCCACATGGGAGCGATCGACAAAATAGTGATGGTGCATTTTCGCAATGTGCGCGGAGAATTTCCCAGGTTTCAGGAGACCTTTGTGGACAATGGCGACGTCGATATGTATCGTGCCATGCAGGCCTACCGCGACATTGGTTTCAAGGGGCCGTTCTCACTGGATCATTCGCCGATGTTCCCGGGCGCGCAAATCGCCAATCAGGCTTTTGTGACCGGCTATCTGCGGGCGCTGATCCAGGCGGTGTATCGCTAAGCCAACCTCCGCAGTTAGCGATGCAGTATTCTTTCAAATCAAATAGTTAGCTTTCAAAGTCGCCACTACATTTGAGGGATAACCTTCAACCGTTGTGACAGGGTCAGTCCGCGGCACGTTCATGCCGATCACCATGCCTTGCGTGATCGACCCCATCAGTACGCTTCAGACGCATATCTCGCTGGATACCCTCCCATTGAGACTACCGCCATATTGTGGACCAATAATCCAGCACAAAGAATATTGATGTCAAGAATATTGATCGACTTAGGTACCGCACTAGAGCAGGATAATCTACCAGTATGGTGTTATCGTAAATTACTGAGAGTAATCGCGATGAAGTTCAGAGAGCTATGCCAAAGCAATATTGATTATTTGGACACTCGCCTCGCCCGTGCCCGGCTTGCTGGGAGAGCACGCTGCTCAGGCTCAATCAGTGGCCCCCACCTGCCAAATCTTGCTGACAGCAAATGCAAAACCGGGGTAGCGCCGTCCAGCTTAGAATGAAGTTCCATGTGTAGCGTGAATTCACTGCATTATTGATTTGATTCAAGTGTCCACGTTGTTAACTTAAAACAGGAGAAGCGCCATGAAATTCAAGGAACTGATATCCGCTGGGACGTTGATCATGCTTGCCGCTAGCCAAGCCCATGCTCAGCCTGGTTCGGAGGTGTGCGGCTTGGTAGCCCTGACTGCAACGGGTAACTTCGCATTGGCATATGAATCCCGCAAAGCTGACGTGTCGGATAAAAAGCAGTGCCATGAATTCATTGACAAGGTGAAACATGCCCTCAACAACAATGCTAAATTTGCGGCGATCAAGGACTACCCGTGGTCAACCGTCGGTCATGGCACCAACTGCGAAAATCTCGGTAAGAATTTTGTCGACGGCCAGAACTACCGCAAGACCGACATGTGCGACTACATGCAAGCCAAGCACCACGGCTATCTGGTCAAAATGATTCCTCAAGTGGATGCATCAGGAAAGCCCGTAATAGTCAACGGGAAAGTTGTTCCAGTCACAACCTACACAAAGCTCTAAAGCGATCCGTCCCTGCTGTTGCAAATGGCAGGGACCTCCAACCTTAGCCTTCGCAGCCCTATCGGATGCAAGCCGGTATCGCTGACTCTTGCGCTCAAGCACTGCGGTGGGATGTACGTGTTCGTGTGCCTGCTGTCTGCGCCACTCGCGGGATCCGGCTGAGAAAATCACTGGCGCGGCAACAACGAACCTTCTGTTTGGCGGCCCTGCTGGGGCTGCTGCTGCCCGGCATCGCCACTAGCGCCAGCACGAAGCCGTTTGCGGCCGGCGGGGCGACTCCGTCCACTATCGTAAAGCCCGGGCCGGTGCTGGTGCCTCCAGCGGCCGCCACGGGGGCGCAGGGAGCCGCCGGCGCACCGATCGGCGATGCCTCAGGCATTGCGCGACTGGAAGAAATTCCCAATCTGGACGAGCCACAGATACGCTTGTTCATCGAAGACATCGCCGTAGAACTCAGTTTGGTAAAGGGGTACCGCAAGATCATCGGTGGCACGCTCAAGCTCCCGCCAGTCCCGGAAAATGTCGCCGGCGTGCTGACGCTGGTGCGTCACACAGAGCCCGGCACCCACATCGACGTCATCCGGCTCGGCTACATGATCATTGCGCGCCGCTTGCCGCGTTTGTGGATTTACGGCACTTCTGGCGCCGGCCAGACGCAGATGCGAGCGAATCCCGACAGCACTGCAGAAGGGCTGAATCCGCTGCTCGCCAAGCTCTACCAGGCGCGCAGCAAGCTGCTCAACCAAATGCCGGTTGCACGGCTTCAACCCCAAGTCATAAAACTTTCCTATACCGATGCGGATGGCGCGTTGGTAGCCTTGCGCGCAATGGGATTTTCTGCCATCACCGAAGATGTCGGCCTGCCTGTGGATACCAGCTACAAGGGCAACGATGTTGCGTGGCTGGCAGATGTGGCGTCGGTCGCCGCCGCTGCACCCAAAGTATCTATAGCGCCAAGGGCCGGGGAAACCGCGGATTCCGGCAAGCCGCCGTCGCCGTTTGGCGCTGCAGCACCGGCGAATCCTGGCGGCAGCCCCTTCGGTGGCAGCCCCTTCGGTGGCAGTCCTGGTGGTAGCCCCTTCGATGGCAGTCCTGGTGGCAGTCCCTTCGGAGGCAGTCCTGGTGGCAGCCCCTTCGGAGGCAGCCCTGGTGGCAGTCCCTTCGGTGGCAGCCCTGGTGGCAGTCCCTTCGGTGGCGGCCCTGGCGGAGGGGGAGCACCACTGGCAGCAAAGCGCTTTTTAAATGTGCCTACTGCGGTCAATTACGATCAGTTACCGCTGATCATGAAAATGCCCACACCACCCCCGCAGGAGACGGGGCTGGTGGGCGTGGAAGCGCCACAAGCTACACAGAATTCTCTAGGGCTGACGCAAACGCCCGCTGGCGCAGCGTCGCTCGGCTCCACCAATGCCGGGGGCACCCAGCAATTGCTGCTGCTTTACGACCCCCACAACGTTGAACAGTTTGCCAAGGTCCGGCGAGTAATTAACGAATTAATCGACAAGCCAGCTCGCCAGGTATTCGTCGAAGGGCTGGTACTGGAGATCAGTCGCCAGGGCATCCAGGAGTTGGGTATCCAGTGGCAAACCAACAGCAGTACGTCGTCCCTGCAGCTCGGTGTGCTCACTCAGTTGACGCCAGGAACCGGGCAAAGCGCCTTGAGCTTCATGAGGAATCCAGCGGGCGGATTCAATCCGGCGGGGTTTCTTGCCACGGTCAAGGCCTTGGTCGACAGGAATTTGGCGGAAGTGCTGTCCCGTCCCAGCGTGCTGACGCTCGATAACCGTCAGGCAACGATCCGCGTAGGCAAGGATATACCTATTGCCACGAGCAAGGATGCGGGAACCGGGTCTGCCGGAGGACGGGTGTCGCTCAGCTTCAATTATCTGCCGACCGGCATCCAGTTGAATGTCAGGCCCCGGGTCAACGAAGCAGGCACTGAGATCAGCATGCTGGTGGACGCGACCGTTTCTTCGACGGTCCCGGGTGAGGACCTGAGGGTTGTTGATCCGACCAACGGCTCACTGCTTGCCTCCGCACCCACCATTTCCCAGAGGCGTGTGCAGACCTATGCAAGAATTGTAAACAATACGCCATTGATCATCGGTGGTCTCGTGTCCCGGGATCTGGTGGCGCATGAAGACAAGGTGCCCGGGCTCGGCGACATACCGCTCTTGGGCAAATTGTTCGGTTATGAATCGAGGCGCGACGGACAGCGTGAAGTGATCATTGTGCTGACGCCCTCGGTGCTGACCGAGGAATTTCGTGCCACCAAGCCGCAGATTCCCCGGGATTCCGATTACTTTGATGCGGCTGATACCACGCTGTTTCGTACGGCGTACCGGATTCGGGCAGAGGATTTGATCGATAGCCAGTACATCCGTTTCAACCAGCGGCTGTTGGCCTACCGGAAAATTGTCAATGAAGTGATCAGCCGCGACCCTAATCTTGCCAATGTGGCGCCCTTCGGCCAGTTCCACGGGCAGCGGGTTCCGGGTGAATTCATCTTTGTAGCGGGCATGATGTCGCGGATGCTGACGCGGCTCAAGATCGCGAATGCGGTGAATGTCGACCGCCTCACGTTTTTTGAGGGAGTGCACGGTGCCTCATTCAAAAAGGAGACGGTTGGTGGAATCCTGCGGCGGATGGGCGATGGACAGAGTATCGAAAGTTTCTTCGGCAAGAATCCCGGCAAGGCGCTGTTGCTGAAGTTCAGCGATACGCGTTTGTCCATGAAGCCCGGGGAATGGGTCTCCGAACCCCAAGCACAAATCGAGCTGGTGGATTGTCCCAACAGGGAGGTTTGGCGCAAGCTGCTGTGGGAAAAAAATCAGCCGGTAGACGGGGTGTATAAGCATTACACGATGGTCATTCACGACCCGTCCGATCTTGAGCGGCTACGGCTGGCGATTGCCCTGAAAAACACCATTCTCAACAACGGCAATGTCGCTGGAACCATATTCGACAATTTCTTGCCGGGGCGGATGCTGGCGATGCAGGAAATTGCGCCGGAGTGGGAGCGCATCCTTGACGCATCGGCAGCCCGTTATTTTTTTATCGGTGAACTTTTTTACCCCGCGTTCTTTGAGGCCCACGAGAAGGCCCTGCGTGATGTTGACGTCGCTCTTCGCAAGCCTGAAATTCAACCCCTACTCGGCGGAATAAAGCTTCCCTGAGCACCGGGGGCGGTGATCAAATAATATGAAAATCTCCGGCCTGTCGCTGAAAATAACCTTGCCTGCGCTAGCCATCGTTTCGCTGGCAATAGCCTTCAACGGTTATCTCAATTATGCGAAGTTCGAGAAGCATCTGGTGCGGGTCGAGATGTCACGAATGAAGTATGTGGTGGATGACATCAGGGGAAATCTCGAGACCGGTCTGCGGCTCGGACTTCCCGTGCGCGCCCTTGCCAATGCGCAGGAAGCCATTACTTTCGTTGCGCGCAAAGACCCTTCGATCATCTCGATAGAGGTGCTCGATCATGCGGGCGAGGGGCTATTCAAGGCTGGACTGGAGGGGGGTCTCCGGTCTGCGCCAGCGAACTGGCGATCAACCGTCATTACCAGGCAAAACTCCCTTGAGCAGGTCACCCCCGACGCGTTTTTGCTGATCGCACCGCTGTTGGGGATTACCGAGGACTTTTCCGGCGCGCTGATAGTTCGTTATTCTCGAGAGAGGCACGATGCAACCATGCGCGAGGTTTTTCTCTTCCTCGCACCCATCAATTTGATAGCGATCCTGTTGAGTATTGTGGCCGGCGCCCTGGGCATTCATTTTCTGGTCAAGGATGCGCTGCGAAGAATCAATGGGGTGGAGCAGGCGCTCGATGCAGGGGCTGCCGCCCATGACGTCTCAGCACCCGAGGCCGATTCCGGGAGTGCCGGGGACGTGGTGCAATCCGCGAATAGCGTGGCGCGCCTCGCCCTCCAGGAAATCCGCAGCGTGGAACAAGCAGTGGGGCGGGGGTAACTATGCTTAGAAGACGACTTTATGTGGTCGCGGCCCGCAGTTTTTTTGGCTTTGCACTGTTATTGATACTGCTGTCACAGGCTGGCGTTTCGATCAGCAGCTGGCCGGGTATCAAGGGGAAACTCATCCCGGAACTCGACAGCAAGGCGCTGTCGATCAGTGCCTCGCTTTCGGCGAAAATTGCGCGTGCGCTCGATTATGGGGTGCCGTTCGAGGGGCTGACCGGAGTAGACACCTTTTTTGAAGAAGTTCTACGGCAGACGGACGGCATTTCCTACCTTGCGCTCAGCCGCCTTGACGGGAGCCTGATCGTCGGCAAAGGGCTTGACGAGCAAGCGCTGCAACGGGGTATATCCGCGGCGCTCAAGAAAATCGAGAACAATCTGGGCAAGCCGATGAACATTGCATTGCCCGGTGGCGATCGGGGCGAATACACGACATTTCGCAACACCGCCGCCAAGGTGCTTCAGCATGAGAAAATCGAGATGGGCTTGGTGCATGTCGGTGTGGACCCCGGTTATGCGGCTCGCAAGGTGGGCGATCTCAGGTATGACGTTATGATCGTCATGCTGGCGAGTCTGCTGATCGGGTTCGAGATCTTGCTGGCCGTGCTCACGAGAAATTTCATCGCCCCGCTGAAAACAGTGGCTGACCGGCTCGAAGGCATGGCAAAAGGGGATTTCCGCAACCGTCCCGCCGCTCACAATCCGGAGGTGTCCGCAGCGCTGAGCGCCCGTCTTGAGCGGCTCTGCGCCCGCGTGAACGAGGCCTATGCAGGCCTGCTGGCATCCTTGCAGGGATTGCCGCAAAGCGCGAATGCAGCAGGGGCGCATTCGCTATCCGCGGCCCTGGCATCGCTACGGTCACGGTTCCTGCTGGATGCCACAGCCGATGCGGCATCATCTGCCACCCAGGATATCGTCCGGGTGCGGATCCTGACGTTCGTCTTCATGTTCGCGTCGATGCTGTCCCGTCCGTTTCTTCCGGTGTATCTGCGGGAAGTCGCTGATCAGTCGACGCTGCCTCCCGAGTTGTCGGCGAGCATTCCCATCACCGTTTATCTGGCCGTCATGGCGCTCTGCATGCCTTACGCAGGGCGCTGCTCCGACGCCCATGGGCGACGCAACAGCTACATGCTGGGCGCCCTCCTGATGGCCGTGGGTCTGTGCGGAACTGCGCTGGCGTGGAATTTCTGGGTGCTGCTTGCCGCGCGCGCCATCGAGGGCGCAGGCTATGCCTTTTTGTTCATGTCTTGCCAGGGATACGTGATCGACAACAGTAGAGCGGAAAACCGCAGTAGCGGCGTCGCGACGTTTATAAGCGCGGTCATGATGGCGGAAGTCTGCGCACCGGCCGTCGGCGGGGTGCTGGCCGATTCCATGGGGTTCAGGGGCGTTCTGGCGACAGCCATGGTTCTTTCCCTGATCGCGATTCCCCTTGCCTGGAATCTTCTCGCCGACAGCAGCGCAGGCCGCTCACTGCGCAGGACGGGCGGCTCCGGTGAGAGGGGGGCGGACGGGGCCGGCATCGGGAGTCTTCTGCGCAACTACCGCTTCATGACGTTATCCGTTTTTGCAGCCATGCCCGCCAAGATCCTGCACAGCGGGTTTCTGATTTTCCTGACGCCGGTTGTCCTGTCGAGCTTCGGCAGTTCGATGTCGGAAATAGGTCGCTTTGCGATCGTCTACGGCATCATTGCATTGGTGGCGATGCCATTGTTTTCCAGAGTCGGGGATCGCTATCACTGCCATCTCCCATTGGTCATCGCTGGCGGTCTGATATCAGGATGCGGCATGCTGCCGCTCGTCTTTGATGCTTCGCCGTTGATGGTGCTGCTGGGGATTGTCGGATTGGGCTTGGGCCAGTCCATGAGCATTTCTTCGCAGCTGACATTGATTACCCGTACTGTCGAAGCGACAAACGGTGGCAGCGGCGTGGGCAGCGCACTGGGGGTTTTTCGCCTGCTCGAGCGGGTCGGCGGCGCCCTCGGCCCCTTGGCGGCGGGCGCGATTGCGCTGCAGATGGGGGCGGTTGCAGCGATTACGGTTCTGGGTGCCGTGATGCTTGCAGCGACCCTCATTTGTTTCCTGATGATCGCAGGACTGCGCAAAGGCAGCACAAGGACGGCCCCATGAGGCTTGATCGCAGAGGTGTTTTGAGGACAGGGCTTGCAGGCGCCCTGGGTTTACTGGTGCCGGGGCCTGCGCGTGCCGCGGTCGCGGGAAAACCCTTCCGCATTTACATGATTCTTTATCGGGGAGAAACGCCGACTGAGGCAGGATTCATGAGCTACTTCCGCGCGCAAGGAATTGCCGTCGAATTCATAGTCCGCAACGTTGATCGAGACATCCAACGTGTGCACGAATTGATCCGCGAGGCGAGAGCGCTGCGCCCCGATCTGATCTATCTCTGGGGAACGTCGGTCACGGTGGCGGTTTGCGGCGCGCTCGGGAAAGTCGATCCGCAGAAGCATGTGACGGATATTCCCATTGTATTCGCGATGGTTACTTTCCCGGCAGGCGCGGGGCTCATTGCGAAACGCAGTTCTACCGGCAGAAACATTACCGGCGTGTCCCACGTGGTGCCCATCTCCCGTCAGGTCGATGCGATACGCGAATATCGCAGATTTACCAACATTGCCGTTGTGTTTAACCCGGCTGAAACCAACTCCCAGCAAAGCGTCGATGAATTGAAAAAAATCAGTCAGCGGGGAAATTTCCAGCTTTTGGAGTTCCCCGTCCCTCTCGACGATAAAAAGCGGCCGCTGCAAGCGGCGCTGCCGGACTTGCTTAGGGCGATTGCCCTGCGCCGTCCCAATTACCTGTATCTGGGTGCCGACAGCTTTCTCGCAGAAAATCGCGAGGTGGTGACCGAAACGGCTCTGACGCTGCAATTACCGGTTTATTCGGCGACCGAGGTCATGTTGCGTGACGGCAAGGCGCTTTTCGGACTGGTGTCGCCTTACCGGAGCGTCGGCCAGTTTGCCGCCTACAAGGCAGCCTTGATCCTGCAGGGCAACCAGAAACCGCAGGACATTCCAGTAGAGACCTTGCCGTCTTTTTCATACATCGTGAACATGAGCATCGCTGCGCGACTGAATTTCTACCCGTCTCTCAAGGTGATGAATTTTGCGGAAGTGATTTCATGAGCGACGCGACCCGGCCGTCAGTGCATGCCTGCCGACTGCTGCTGAGGTCCGATGCAGAAGCTATTTTTGCTGTGCATTGCGCGGCCACCCGCGGGCTGCCAAATGACATGGTCCGGCGTGAGTCTCTGGAATTTATTCTCGAGCAGATCGATGACGGTTTTGTAGTGGGTGTGTTTTCAGAAGCCGCTATTCTCGTTGCCTACGGAGCGCTGACTGTAGTGGTCGAGGAGGTTGACAAGGTCGCGAATATTCTCGATCTTGATGCGGCCAGTCGGGCCCGGTTTTGCCTGCTGGACGGCGGCGCGGTACATCCTGACTGGCGGCGGCGCGGCATGCACCGAGAGATTATTGCCGCGCGGCTGCGCTACGCCAAGGTCCTTGGCAAAGACCTCGTTGGGGCCACAGTGTCGCCGCGAAACATACAAACTCTTAAAAACACATTCAATGCGGGATTCCGTATCATGCAAGCCGAGCTTCTGTATCGGGGTTACGAGCGCCTGATTCTGGTGCGTGACCTGCGTGGGGGCTTGCCAAGATTCATAGGCTTTCAATCGGTCATTGCGGAAGACTTTTCCCAGCACATCAATGCGATCAGGGCCGGTCTTGCGGGGTTCGAACTGTTGCGGAACGATCAGGGTCAAGCAATCGTTCAGTATGGCCGCCAAGGTTGATGGCAGAGGACGAGGTGTTGCGGGCGTTTTCTGCCGCTCCGCTCTGCGGCCGATTCGACGTCGATGTCGCGGAGATGGGATGTGCCGTTGGCGCGATACGTTCAGGGTCCGCTGGTGCTACTGTTTTGCAAATTCGAGTACAGGAACGAAAGCAGAGAGGAGATACAGCATGCTTGAAATCCGCCGTACGACGCCGCAAGTCGGGGCGATTGCCGAGGGTATCGATGTGCGCACCATGGATGACGAAACCTTCGACACGCTGTACCGCACGTGGCTGCAATGCAATGTGCTGGTGGTGCGCGGGCAGGATCTCCAATTGCAGGAATTTCTCGCCTACAGCCGCCGTTTTGGGTTGATCGATCCGCATCCCTCGAAGAGCACGCGCCACCCGGATTGCCCGGAGATCACGCTGCTGGGCGTGAATAAATTCAACACCGACGGCACTCTCAATATGGCCATTTACGGACGCGGCGCCTCGGGCTGGCACACCGACGGCGCGTACGACACGGTACCGTTCAAGGCGACGCAACTCTATGGGCTGGCGATTCCGAGCCGCGGCGGCAACACCTTATTCGCCAGCATGTATGCAGCATACAACGCGCTACCTGACAGTCTCAAGCAACGTATCGACGGGCGCGTCGGTGCGTATATCTACGGCGGCCAGCGCCAGCATACTGCTCTGCTGAACCCGGAAGACCGCGACAAGAAACCCGCGCTGCATCCGCTGGTGCGCACGCATGGTGAAACCGGCCGCAAGGCGCTCTACTTCGATCCCGGCAAGATTTTGCGCGTCGAAGGTCTCGCAAGTGAAGAAAGCAATGCGCTGATCGACGAACTGACGGGCTATATGGTTCAGCCCGGCGCCGAGTACCACCATCAGTGGCAAAAGGGCGACATCGTGATTTGGGACAACCGCTGCTCGTATCACAAGGCGGCGGGCGACTATCCGCCAGACGAAGACCGCATCCACTGGCGCGTGTCGATCAAGGAGCCGGCGGCGGTTCGTTCGATGTGACTGTGCGCATACTTGCCCAGCGCATGCAGACCGGCCTAGAGTGGATATTGATTTTCTGGCGAAAAAGGCAGCGTAGGTCGGCGCCGGTAGGCCGCGCATGCCGCTTCGTTAGGAACGAGGTGCTGGAACTCCAACAACGAACGTGGAAAAGTCAGATCATCTCACTCAAATACACCGATAACCGTGGTCATTCCATGTCAGCGCAGATGCTCAACATACTGCCGGTAGTGGGTGTCTGTGACAACCGGATAAGCACGGTAACCATCCTCGATCTGCCGATGGTGGAAGTCTGGCATACCTATCGGGTACGGGCAGACTGCGAGGACCGGATCGAGGAACTCAAGGCGGATTTCGCGCTGGATGCCTTCAACCTTCGGGATTTCTGGACCACCGCAGCCGTGCTGGGCTTTACCATGCTCGCCTACAACCCGAAGAGCCTGTTTCGTCAGGCCGTGTTGCGTTCCAGAATCCAGAATCCAACATACGCTTTCCACTCTGCACGGCTTGGTATTCGCCGTCGGCGGCTCTTGGCACAAGGCTGCCAACCTGCACCGGCTGATGGTCTCCGTGCCTCGCCCGTTATCCATGGGCTGCAAAATGGCTAACGGACAATTTTGGCTGATTCGCAATCTACCGCTCTTGAGACGCTGGTGCCGAGTATCTAACTGGCCACTCGCGGTCAAACTGCTGGCCGGGATGTTGTTGATGTCGCTTGCACCGCTGCTGATAGCGACTTACCACGGCACGGAGCTGTCGATCAATGCGCTGCGCGACAACGAGCTGAAGAACATCAAGCAGGTGGCAGGAAACGTGGCTGGCCGGCTTGGTCAGTTACTTACCGATTCAAGGCGCCTTGCCGCTTATGTGGCCAGTGCAGAGGTTTTGAGCAGGCTGATTGACAATCCAGTGCCGGCGAATCTTGCCCGAGCGACGGCAGCTATGCAGCACCTCATCAGTGCCAACCCGAGTATTGATCTTGTGGTCGTGATGAACAAAAGCGGCGATGCAGTCATGAGTACCGAGCCCAGTGTCGACGGAAAGAATTTTAAGTTCCGTGAGTATTTTTTGTCTGCGATACAGGGCCGCCCTTTCACTACCAGCATCATTGTTGGGTCAACGCTGGGCGGGTCCGGTGTGTATATTTCCAACTCCATCAAGAATCGGGAGGGGCTGGTGATCGGGATCATTGTGTTGCGCGTGACCGCGGCGTCGATCCGTGCAATCGTTGAGGAAGTTCGCTACTCCAAGACACGCCTAGGTTTTATCGTCGATAGCGACGGCGTGGTCATATACCACCCGGAACCCGGGTGGCTGCATCACAGCCTGATGCCGCTGACCCAAGATATGCAAAAGCGCATCGCCCAGGACCGGCGTTTCGCTAGGGAGTCCATAGAGAGCCTTGACCTGCCCGAACTGAGTGACGCGGTGACGGGGGCGAGAGAGCCTGGCTCGCTGTCTTTTCCCAAGATTGACAAAAAAAAACAGTACATTGCCGGTTATGCCCCGGTCCGTGTGCATCCTTGGGTCGTCGTGATCAGCGCGCCAGAGGAGGAATTTGTTGCCCCTCTTGAAGCGTTTTTTTACCGCAACGTCACCACTGTCGCGATTCTTGCCGCCGTATTTGCATTGCTCACCTTGATGTTCGCGCGTTGGTTGAACGGGCCAATCAAGCAGATCACCCGATCGGCGATCGCTCTGGCCAGCGGTAAATTCACCGAGGCCAGAATGGATATCTCAAGGCATGATGAACTCGGGATTCTAGCGCGGGCATTCAGCCAGATGAGCGACACGCTGGAAAAGCGTGAGCATGAACGCGAGATCTTTGGTCGCCTCGTTTCCCCCGACGTCCGTGACAAGCTGATCAACGGTGAACTCAAACTTGGCGGCGAGCAGCTCCGCGTAGCAGTCCTTCTTAGCGATATCTGCGGCTTTACTGCGATTGCGGAAACGACAGGGCCGCACGAAGTTGTCATGATGCTAAATGAGTATTTGACTGAAATGACAGAGGCAATCAAGCCGTGGCAGGGTTACGTCAACAATTTTTTCGGGGATGCCATTGTGGTGGTCTTTGGCGCTCCGACCAACACTGTTGACACACAACTGCGTGCGGTCAATGCAGCATTTGCGATGAGAGAAAGCCTTGAGCGGCTCAATCGGCGGAGGATAGAGCGCGGTGATTTGCCGATCGATAACGGGATAGGCATCGCTTCAGGAAGGGTTATCGCCGGACAGATGGGGTCGCCTGAGCGTTGCATATACACAGTCATTGGCGACACGGTGAATGTCGCTGCGCGCATTGAAAGCATAACCCGCGAGTTCAAAGGTCATCCTGTCCTTGTAAATGACGATGTCTACGAAGCGGTCAAGGATAAAATTGAGATCAAAGGGATCTTCCTAGGCGAGCGCTTGGTCAAGGGGCGCAAAGCTTTGGTGAAGGTTTATGCTGTCTCTCCTGTCCGCTCCGCCGGCGTTGTACCGCCAAGCGAGCGATGAACGCGATGCGCGCTGTAATAATCGCGGAATTCATTCAATTTTCGTGCGCGATCAAACCGATTCCAGAATAAGGTTTAATCGAGACGCTCGCGTCGGATGGTGCCAATCAGGCGCTCGAGGAATGGGTACGACGCCGGCGCGTGCGCATAAGCGCTAATATAAATATCGAATCACTGCTGCCCAGAGGTTTGCGAACAATCTTGATCTAACCTACTGATTCGACGTTCGTATTTGACGCCCATGAGTGTCACCGACTTCAATGTGTTGGAAACTTCCGGATTTTGCCGGCGATGGTTCGATGTATACGGGCAAGCTGGTGTTCACACTCTGTGGCTGAATGCCGTTTTAATCGAACAGCGCCAGATCAATGGCGTCACCCAGCCTGCAATAACCGAGATCGCTCGGATGCAGTCCGTCGCCGCAATCGTAGATCGGCAGCATCTGGGTGGGACGCGCAGGATCACGCAACGCCTGGTCGAAATCGACGACACCGTCCAAGGTGCCGCTTTCGCGGATCCACTGGTTCACCGCGACGCGATGACCCTCCCGCAGCGGGTTCCAGGCGCCGGGCAGAAAGGTCTCATTGCCAAACGGCGTCAGCGTGGCGCCAAACAATTTGATGCCGCGCGCCTGCGCTCGTAATGCCATCTGGTTGAGGCCGGCAATCATCTGGTCGGCGCTGACCTCCTCATCCGGTTTGGCGTGGCGATTGCGCAGATCGTTGGTGCCGAGCATGACGATGACGTGGGTTACGCCGGGTTGCGCCAGCACGTCGCGATCGAATCGCCGCAATCCGCTGTCACCACGCACATCGTGCAGGATGCGATTGCCGCCGAGACCCTGATTCATCACCGCCAGAGACCGGCCATCCTGACGGGCAGCCAACCGCCGGGCGAGCTGGTCGGGCCAGCGGCAATGCGCGTCATGGGTCGAAATATTGGCATCGGTCAGCGAGTCGCCGAGCGCGACGATGCCGCCGGTCTGCGGTGACGCCAGCACATCGATGCCACTGACGAAAAACCATTCGTCGGTGATCTTGCCGACCGGCATAGTGAGCGCAGCAGCAAAATTTCCGGGCGGCGAGATGTAATGGGTCTGTCGCGCATAACGCCCAGTGATGTGGATGCCGGCTGCTATCTCGCCGGGCAGATAAAGCGTAACCGCGAGGTCGGCCAGCGGCTGCACCTCGAGCCTGACCGAGTCGCTGATAACCAGCGCACCCGCAGCGACCGTGGTCGCATCGGCGCCGCCAAACGTGAGCTTGCGCATTGAGCCTGGCACCAGCGCCGGGCCCTGATCGCGAATTCCGACAGTGGCAGCGCCGATCACGAGCTTGCTGTTGCCATAAGCGTTCGACACCCGCACCCTCAAGGTGTCGCCGCCGATACTGACGCGCGGATGCATGCGCAAGGTGTGATTGCTAAAGCCCACCCCGGATTCACTCGGTGCCGGTGTAGCGGTCCAGGTGCCGACCCAATGTCTGTCCATCAGATGTCTCCTACTGTCGCGCGTGGATGACATAAACCCGGTTCAGCGCAAGCAATGTACATGCGCTACACGCAGTATTCCGAATTCGTTCACCTCAGTCAATCCAATAATATGCTGTGCTACTATGCTTTGCGATGGTGTAGGGCGCTTCCGTCACGGCGAAGCCCCGCAGACAGGAGCAACGCATGAGCGGGGTTTACGAAGGACTCACGGTGGTCGAGCTTGCCGATCGCCGTAACCAGTGGGCGGG
>CAMBCF010000063.1 GCA_945864585.1 Bordetella parapertussis
AGTTGATGAGTGCGGCGAATGTGGCCACCTCATGCCGACCCCAGCAGGACAGGACAAATTGCAGCGTTGTCTCCACGTCTTCACCGGAATGCTCGACATCGCCCGAAAATCGTAGCGCTATCGTTTCAATCCGCTAAAGTCACACGAAATTTTAAATAAACAGCGTCAGCACCCCGGTATACCCGTACAGGCGGTTATGCGAGATCTCGCCATTGCAAAAAAACCCCACCAGCGGAATATCTCCAAACACATCTTTAATCATTTTCAACTCACCTTTACCCTTGCCGAACAAGGCTTCGCCGCGCCCGAGACACGAGTAATACACGCCGGCTTTCGGGCGGCTGTATAAACCCTGCTGTATGCTTTCGAGCATGCGCACCATGTCGTCGCGCGCAGTTTTGGCGTCGCGCCGGCAAAACATCAAGCCATCGCCTTTTTTCAGATAGTCGCCGACGGCGATGAGTTTGCTTTGGGTGTCGATGCCCACAAGATTGCGCGCGAGATAATCGCCGGTGTCGCTGCCGGGCACGGACAGGCCGGCGAAAACATGGCCACCGATGCGATTAAGATCCGCCGCCAGCTTCTCGCCGATATCTTCGAGAAACACATCAAACGCGGGCTTGCCATCCAGGCTGATCAACACGTTGCGCTGGCAGCCGGTGACCACGCGCCGCGGGCCGATCGGCGAGCAGCCCTGCGTGAGCCGTGTGGCGACAATCACACTGTCGGAAAACGCCACGCCCGACACGCCGCCCTCGACTATCGCATCTGCAGCCTGCGCGACGCGGTTGCGCGAGCTCACCAGCCCGCCGACGAGAAATCCGCTTTCCACGCGTTTGGCGAGTGCAGCCACCAGCTTGTCCATGTTTTCGGTATGCGGGTCGGCATGCACGATGGCGAAGTTGGGGGATGAACCGCCGCATTCCAAGGCGACTTTGGCGGCGTCTTTTTCATTGGCCACGCCGGAAAACACACGAAAGCTGTCCGCATCAAAGTCGCCCACCAGTGCCACTACCGCCGGTTGATCGAGATACTCAACGCCGGTCGCGCACACACCAATGCCGGTGGCGCCCACCCAGTGCACGATCCCGGTCTGGCTGCGCATCTCGCTCAAAATCTCGTCATAGTGATCGGCGATAACGTCGGTCACATACAAAAAACCCAGCGTGCCAGCACCGGCGCTGGCGCCGATTTGTTGCAGGCAACCGCTAACCGCTTCGCGCCAATCAGCGCCCGACGCGTGTCCGTAGCGAAAATCGCTCATGAGGTGTTCAAGCCTATTGGTGAGGTTGGTGAATAGTGGCTATGATACAAAAATAACCATCGGACCGCTGTTTTTTACGGATGTTACCTTGACCGATCCTTCACCCGTCAGCGTCAAAGTCAGCCCACGCCGCGTGCTGGTCGTGGACGACAGCGAAACCATACGCCGCAGCGCCGAGACTTTTTTGCGCCTGACCGGCCTTGAGGTAATTCTGGCAAGCGACGGCTTTGATGTGCTGTCGAAAATCTGCGATTTCAATCTGGACCTGATACTGGTGGACATCATGATGCCCAGGCTCGACGGCTACCAGATGTGCCAAATGGTCAAACAAAATCCCGCCTACGCCAAAACGCCGGTGATCATGCTGTCCAGCAAAGATGGCGTATTCGATCGCGCGCGCGGCCGCATCGCGGGTTCTGACTAATATCTGACCAAACCGTTCACGCGCGACGGCTTGCTCGGCGCGGTTAACGCGCAATTGAACGCGGCGGCTAATGCGTGACCACTGATCAGCGCGTAAGCCTGCTGGCGGCTGTGCTTCAGCCGATTGAAATCAACCTGTGTCAGCTGGCTGACGACGCCACGCGTCACGCCGCCGCAGGTACGGACAACAGTGCACTGAGCGCCTGCGTAGCGCCATTGCATCAGGTGAGCGGCGCGCTGCGCATGATCCGGTATCACGGTGCTGCGCGTTTTTGCACTGAAATCGAAAACGCGGTGCGCACCGCGCTGCGCGCCACGCCCGCCGACAAAGCCGAAGCGGCACTCGCCGGGCGCGGCGCTGTTACGCCGCGCGAATTCGTTAACGCTGTCGCAGCGGGCGGCGCCTATACGCCGCTGCAATTGTTTGCGGCGTAGCGCGAACTCGCGCGTATCAGCGGCAATGCGACGGTCTCGGAAAAAGACCTGTTTTTTCCGGAGGCGCAAGACCACGCACCTGCCCACGCCCAGTCGCGCGCCATCACGCCGGCGGTGCTGCCGGCGCTGGTGAAAGACCTGCGCTCGCGTTATCAACGCGGCTTGCTGGGCTGGCTCAGGGACAGCGCCAAAGCGGACGGCCTCAAACAAATGCGCGATGTGCTCGACGCGCTGCACCAGATCGCCACGCAACTGCCGCAGCCGCGCGGCCTGTGGTGGGCGTCGGTAAACCTGACCGAAGCGGTGATTGAATTGCTTGCCGATGCGCAAGCGGCGGAGTGGGTGGCGCGCGTCAAGCCGGTGTTCAGCCGCATCGATTTTCTGCTGCGCGATCTCGCCGCCAAAGGCACTGCCGACACCCTGCCCGCGCAGCGCGATGTGTTCTACGCCATCGCCAGTTGCCGTGTGACGAACCCGCGCCTGCTGCACGCGCAACAAGTACTCGACCTCGTGGGGCTCATCCCCGAGGCGCAAGCCGCCGGCGCCGCTCAGCGCCACCAGCCGCTGCTCGACGATGCGCGCATACGCCTCGAAAATATCAAGGAAGTGTGGACCGAATACGTCGCCGGTGAACCCAGGCGGCTGGCTCGCTTTCGCGAGCTGCTCGATCCGCTCACCCAAAAAACACGCGATCTGGGCAATGCGCCGCTGCTGCAACTGCTGCTCGCCATCAACGCTGCTACGCCGCAACTGCCCGATCCGTATCCGCTCGATGGCCAGGTGATGTCGCTGGAAATGGCTTCGGCGCTGTTGATAGTTGAAAATATTATCCATCATTTCAATACTTTGCCCGCTGATCTCGATCAGCAAGTCGCGATCATGAAAAGCTGGCTCGCCACTGCCGTCGAAGGCAAGGTCGCCACCAGTTCGCCGCCCGGTCTGCGCGCCGATATTGTGCAACAGGCCAATGACGAAAAGCTGCGCATCATCACCGCCCGCGAAATTCTGAAAAGTCTGCAGCAGGTTGAGCGCGCCGTTGACGCCTACGCCAACGATCTCGCCCAACGCATCTGCCTCGAACCGCAGACGAACGTACTGCGTCAGGTGTGCGGCGTGCTTGACATTTCCGATCAAAAACGCGCGGCGCGGCTCGCCACCGCGTGCCAACACTGGGTTGAGCGCTGCCTCACCGCATCCGCCACTGCGTCCGAAGAGTCCGGGCGCCACGTCGAATGGCTGGCCGAAGCGCTCGCCAGTCTCGGCTTTTACCTGGAGCCGTGTCTGAACGGCAAGGAACCCGCTGAACGCGCAATCAATCTGTTTTTCACGCGCCACGAAAATCAGCCGGGGTTTGAAGCCTTGCTCGATGTAGTGCCACCCATAGTTGCACCACCCGCCGCACCATCGGCCGCAACGCCGCTGGCGGCCATCACCGCTGCGGCTACGCCAGCGCCTGCACCCAGGCCCGAGGGTGCGGATCGGGAAATGCTCGAAATCTTCCTCGAAGAAGCGAGCGCCGTGCTCACCGCCATGGAAACGAGTATCTCGCAGGCGCGCAATCACGCGGGCGATCACGATGCGCTGATCAACATCCGCCGCGCCTTTCACACCCTCAAGGGCAGCGCGCGCATGGTGGGCCTGGCGGCGTTCGGGGAGTGCGGCTGGGAGCTGGAGCAAGTGATGAATCACTGGCTGGCACAAGACCACAGCGCCACGCCGGAACTGCTCGCGCTGGCGGACGGCGCGCGCGCGCTGCTCGCGGAATGGGCGCATGCCCTGCAAGGCGAAGCGGCGCCCGCCATAGACGCCAGACACATCGCCAGCCGTGCTCGCGCACTACGTGGCGAATCCGCAAAAGTCACAGCGGCCGCCGCGCCGCCGACGCTTGGCACGCATACGATGCCGCAACTCCGGCGTAGCGCAAAGTCAGCGCCGCCGCGGCCAGAGGTCAGCGTTATTGAGGGCACGGCAACGCGGATCATCCCGCCGCCGCCCGCCCCGCCCGCGCTTGAACAAACGCTGGCCGATCTGGGTGAACGGCTGGCGTGGATGCACGGTCTGGTAGAAGAAATTCAACAGCAGGCCACTGCCGCCGATAACACCGGCGCATTTGCCACCACGCGGGTCACCAAAATCGCACAGATGATGGGCGAAAGCGTGATTGAAGCGCTGGCGCTGCAGCGCGCCCTCAGCGAACAGCTCGCGCCCAAAAAATAAGCGCCACCGCCGGTGAGTCTTATTGCAGGTTAATGCGCGGCTGCCGGCGGGTGGGTGAGCCGCTCGGTGAACGCAATGGCAATCGCCGACAACACGAAGGCGAGATGAATGATTGTCTGCCACATCATCGTATTCTGATCGAGCTTTGCCGCATTGATGAAGGTCTGCAGCAGATGGATCGATGAAATGCCAATGATGGCGGTCGCGAGCTTCACCTTCAGCACGCCGGCATTCACGTGCGACAGCCACTCCGGCTGATCTGGATGATTTTCCAGATCGAGGCGCGATACAAAAGTCTCCCAGCCGCCGACGATCACCATCACCAGCAAATTTGAAATCATCACCACGTCGATCAATCCGAGCGTGATCAGCATGACCTGTGCTTCGGTAAGATTATTGACGGTCATTTCCTGGATCAGATGCGCCAACTCGCGCCAGAACTGCCACACGTAGAGCGCCTGCGCCACGATCAGGCCTATATACAGCGGCGCCTGCAACCAGCGGCTCATGAATATCCAGCGCGGCAGCGGCCGCAGCATATCGCCTTTTCTGCGCCGTGCAGTGGGTTGTTTTTCGCTCATGTTGTGCTCGATTTCCGGGTTAAGGGTACGTGCTCGTTTGCGTGCCCGGCACCGTACGCAGTTAGTGCATGCGGTGCGCGCCACAAAGGTCAAAACGCGCTATATTCTCTACACTTCCTGAAACAATGCAACCTTAATCTTTCAAACCAAGCGCAGCATGCCACCCCGCATTTATATTGGTTTGTCGCTGTTGTTAGTGTTTACCGGCACAACGCAAACGGCTGCGCAATCCGCTTCGACAGGCTCAGGACAGGCGTGGCCGGCCAAACCGGTGCGTATCGTGTCGCCTTTCGCGCCCGGCGGCGGCAACGACACGCTGTCGCGTATCCTCGCAGCCTCACTGACCCCGCGGCTAACGCAGCAAGTGGTGGTGGAAAACCGCCCCGGCGCGAATACTATCGTCGGCACCGAACTGGTGGTGAAATCCGCAGCCGACGGCTACACCTTGATCGTGCTGCCGAACGCGATCGCCATCAATCCCCATCTGTATCGCAAAATGCCGTTCGACGTTACCAAAGACCTGGCGCCGGTCACGCAGATCGGAACCAGTCCGCTGATTCTCGTCGTGCATCCCTCGCTGCCGGTGCGCACTACCAGGGATTTTCTGGCGCTGGCACGCGCCAAGCCCAATCAACTGACCAATGGCTCGTCGGGCAATGGCTCGCTCGGCCATCTCTCGGGCGCGCTGCTGGGGGTGATGACCGGAATCTCGCTGGTGCGTGTGCCGTACAAGGGCACCGCGCTGGTGCTCACCGAATTGATCGGCGGCCAGATCGTGCTGTCGTTCGCCTCGGCACTGACCGTGGTGCCGCACATCCGCTCCGGCCGCCTGCGCGCAGTTGGTGTAACTGGGCCCAAACGTTCTACCGCGCTACCCGAGGTGCCGGCCATCGCCGAGACCGTGCCCGGCTTTTCAGCGGAACTGTGGTACGCGCTGTTCGCGCCCGCCCACACGCCGGCGGAAATCATCAACCGCCTGAACCGCGAAGTCGGCGCGATACTCGCGCAGGCCGAGATCAAGGACAAACTATCCGATCAGGGTGTCGATACGCACACCAGCACACCGCAGGAGATGGTAAAGCTGCTCGCCAGTGATCTTGAAAAATGGGCGAAGGTGGTGAAGGCGACCGGGGCGCAGATTAACTAAGCGTTTCGGAGGCCGTGCGTTTTTTCGCCGATTTCATGGCAGACGTGACGAACTGGAGAACCTGAGATCAAAACAGTGACGATTTCGGTTTCCTCGATGGACGAAACCAAGCAACGATTCCTGGTGGCCTCCAAAGGCAAGCGGCTGGGTGCGCATACTACTTTCCCGACCGTGGAATTGCTGTGGAAGGTGCTGGCGCCCAACCGCATGACGCTGGTGCGCGCTCTGACCGGCGCGGGAGTGGTGTCCATCCGCGAGGCGGCGCGGCGCATAAACCGCGACGTGCATGCAGTGCATTCCGATGTGACCGCGCTCATCAACGCGGGCGTGCTCAACCGAACCGAGGACGGTATCGAGTTTCCGTATGAGGCTGTGCATGTAGATTTCGTGCTGAAGGCGGCGTAGGCAGGCTCGGTGCAGGCGTGGGCTAACGAGGCGCTGCAGCGGCCTGGCCTGCCGCATCGCTTTGGCAGCAGGGATTGTGTATGGCTCTCTGGGAAATCGAGCGCGCTACTGGCACGCACTACAAACGTTGTGCGCCGTAAAGTTTTGCAAGATTCCGATCAAAGGTGCCCAGCAGCAGATGACCGGCTTTGCGCGCAATTTCCAAAACGAAACAATCGGAGAAGCCCAGTGATGGACGAGAGCGGAAATGTATTAACGCCCTTTTGACGACATCTGAATCCTGGAGCGTCAATTCCTTGTGGTTGAGCATTATGTCGACCGCGTTCGCGATCTGCGCAGGGGAGCGATTGTAAACCGCGTCGAGCACCCATAGCGTTTCTGCCAGTACCAGGTTAGACACCCACGTCCCTTTTGCGACAAACGCCTCCGCAGCCGTTACTTAATCTGCATCGTCACGCACCAGTAGCCGCACCAATACATTGGCATCAATCGCGCGCATGCTTCTGTCGCATGTGCTTGCTGACGCCTTTCTTCGCGCTTGCCGGTTTTCTTCGCGAATTTCGCTTGGGGCTGCCGTCGGGAAATAGCGCTTCATGCACATCCGCCAGAGTGTGCCGCCCTGCTTTTCGCACAATAACCTCTTCGTTCTTCTCGTCCCATTCGAGTACGGACCCGGGCCCGATCCCGAGCTTCCTGCGAATTTCAGAAGGCACGGAGATTTGGCCTCGGGCTGTCAATTTGGAATGTGCAGGCGGCATGGTTAGTACAACATCTGCGGCAGCTCTACTTCTTCATGTACTGATGACCGCTCATGATGGCCTTGACCGCTTGCAGTCCCCGCGCTTTGAGCAGCTGCCCGACACGTTCATCTTCCTCGGCGAGCAGGGCCTGAGCATTGCGCACCACCTCTTCCAGCCGGTCGGCGGGAAATTTCACCGCGCCGTTCTCGTCCATGTGAATGATCTCGCCGGGCGCCACATCCATACCGGCGATGCTCACTGGCACCTGCACCGCGTGCACCGCCTGCGGGCCATGGCCCGCGCAAATCCCGCGCGTCAGATACTGAAAATTCATCGGCCGGATTTCGTGTATGTCGCGCGACGGGCCATTGGATACCGCACCGATGGCGCCGCAAGCGCGCATCGACGAGGTCATGTTGCCGCCGGACAGGCCCACCTTGTCGGCGATATCACCAGGAAACTTCTGCTGGAAACAGAATATTGACGGCTTGCCCAGCTTGTCCATGGCCTCCAGCACATTCATCAGGGACAGGCTCTTGAAGGTGGGATCGGGCAGACCGTAAGTGCAGGTCACCGCGTAACCCGCGATAGGCCCCATCTCTGGATACCAGCACGAGAGCGCGTTGTTGGTGTACCAGTTTTCGCTCCACGGATTGTAGATCTCCAGACACAGCGGCCGTCCGGGATAGGTGGCGACCACGTTGGTTATGGTCGGCGTATCAATCTTCTTCAGCGCTTCCAGCAGTTCCAGATCAGTCATCGCATCACCTTTATCCTGGGAAATTGAACGGCGTTGCGTTGAGTATCGCGGAGCGGGTAGGCGCAGTCAATGCAGCGCCTTTTTCAATGGGGTATGATGTTTTCATGAAAGCGCCTCGCGCCCGGCGTCAAGCGCTCGGATCACAACTGCAAGACCTTGCTTATCCAATATGATGAAATCTGTTGCATTGGCGTTATTGCTGCTGACCGGCGCCTTGCCTGCCCTCGCAGCCGGTGCCGCTTCGACAAGTTCGGAACAGCCTTATCCCACGCGCCCGCTGCGCCTCATCGTGCCTTATGGCGCGGGCGGCAATGCCGATATCCTGGCTCGCATTGTCGGCGCGCGGTTCGCGGAGCTGCTGGCCCAGCCGGTGATCATCGACAACCGGCCCGGCGCCAGCGGCATGCTCGGTTCCGAGATGGTTGCGCGCTCGGCGCCCGATGGACATACCCTGCTGTGGGTGGCCAATGGTCACGCCACCAATCCGATTGTGATCAAGAAAATGCCGTTCGATCCGCTTAAAGACCTCGCATCCATCAGTCTCACCAGTTCGACGCCGATGTTGCTGGTGACGCATAACGGCTTGCCGGTGGACAACATGAAAAGTTTCATCGCGCACGCGAAATCGCGGCCCGGCCAGATTAACTACGCAACTTCCGGCAACGGCTCACCCAACAATCTCGCCGGCGAGCTACTCAATATGATGGCGGGCATCAAGCTCGTCCACATCGCCTACAAGAGCACGCCGCAAGCCACTACCGACGCCATCGCAGGCCACGTGCAATCCGCGATGGCAAGTCTGACCTCGGTGCTGCCGCATGTGCGCAGCGCCAAACTAAAGGCGCTGGGCACCACCGGTCCCCGCCGTTCCACACTGGCGCCGGAGGTGCCTGCGATCGCTGAATCCGTGCCGGGCTATCAGGCGAATATCTGGAACGGACTCATCGCACCCGGCGCCACACCGCGCGCCATCATCACACGGCTTAACAGTATTGCCGTGCAGCAACTCAAACTGCCCGAGATGCGCGAACGCTTCGCCGGGCTCGGCGCCGAAGTGCTGACCAGTACGCCGCAGGAATTTGACACTTTCATCCGCGCCGAAATGGTCAAATGGGAAAAAGTCATCCAAGCGGCAGGAATACAAACGAACTGAGGAACCATGCCCACTACCCGCATCATACTCGCCGGCGATATCAATCTGCTCGGCGTCGAAGATCCCGCTGTCCCCTTCCGCAAAGTCGCTCCTGTGTTAAAGGCCGCCGACGCCGCATTCGCCAATCTTGAATGCTGTTTATTCAACCCGCATGAAAAGCGCGAGATGATGCGCGACGATCAATCGGGCTTTGAAGGCATTTACGCGCCGCCGTCCAGCGGCGAATCGTTGCGTATTGCGGGCGTGCAGGTAATCGGCAACGCCAACAATCAGAATTACGGCGCAGAGGCGATACTCGCCTCCAACCGGCGTCTTGACGAACTGGGCATCGCGCACGCAGGCACGGGGGCAAACAAGAACGCCGCGCGCGCGCCGGTGGTCATCGAGCGCAACGGCTTGAAAATCGGCTTCATCCAGCGCACCTCGCAGTATTGGCCGAACAATCATGAAGCCGGCGAGCGCTCCGCCGGTGTTGCCGCGATGAAAGCGTACACCGCCTACCAGCCGCCGTACTACAAAGACAACCAGATTCCACCCAATCGGCCCGGCGCGCCGGCGAAGGTGATTACCTGGACCGACCCGGACTATCTCGCCGAACTCAAAGCCGATGTCGCATCACTGAAAAGCCGCTGCGACCTCGTCATTTCATCACATCACTGGGGTTACGCCGAAGACGTGTTGCAGTATCAAACGGAACTCGCGTACGCTGCCATCGATGCCGGCGCGGACATCATCATGGGCCACGGCCCGCACTACCCGCTGGCGATTGCGTTTTACAAAACCAAGCCGATCTACTACGGCCTCGGCATGTTTTGCTTCATGCGCAGCAACAAAAAAGCGCATCTCGGCTGGACCGGCATGGCCGCGCACCTCACCTTTGAAAACACCGCGCTGAGCGAAACCGCATTTTCCATTGTGCGGCAGAATGACGCAGGGGAAGTGCTGTTGTCGCCTGCACAGGATGAGGCCGCAGCAATTGCGCGCATTGAAAAACTGTGTCAGGCGTTCGGCACGACATTGCGTGTTGAGGGCGCGCGAGTGCTGGTGAGTTGATATGGAAAAGTTCAACTGCTTTACCGCAAAGACGCCCTCCCGCCTTCGGCCCCCTCGCTTCGCTCTCCCCGACCCTTCTCCCGGAAGGAGAAGGGAGGTTCGAGCCTCCTCTCTCCCTTTGGGAGAGAGGTCGGGAGAGAGGGTTCGGCGCAAAGAACTGTCGCAAAGAAAGGCGTTTTCGTTTTGAACTGCTGTGCGTTGCCTTTGCGTCTTTGCGTCTTTGCGGTAATGTTTTTGCATCCGGCCATCGCCCTCGCCCAACCAAGCCTCTACCCCATAAAATCCATCCGTCTCGTGGTCGGCTTCCCGCCCGGCGGCGGCAATGACGCGATGGCGCGCTTGTTCGGCCAGCGCTACGCCGAGCGCTTTGGGCAATCGGTGGTGATCGACAACCGCCCCGGCGCCGGCGGCAATCTGGCGGCGGAACTGGTTGCCAAAACCGCGCCGGACGGTTACACGCTGCTGATGATCTCCAGCAGTCACCCGATACAGGGTTTACTCAAAAAACATTTACCGTACGATCCGATTCGTGATTTCAGCAGCGTCGCGCAACTGGTGCATTACCGATCGGTGATGGTCATGCACCCGGCGGTCGCCGCGCCGACGGTGCGCGATCTGATCGCGCTGGCCAAGGCGAAACCCGGGCAAATCAATTTTGCTTCGCCGGGCGCCGGCACCGGCGGACATCTCGCCGGTGAGCTGTTTCGCTACGTGACGGGCGTGGATCTGCTACACATTCCCTACAAAGGCACTGCTCAGGCGACCACTGATCTGATGGGGGGAAGAGTGCAACTGATGTTCGCCCCCACACTCGCCGTCGCGCAACATGTGCAGGCCGGACGGCTGCGCGCGCTTGGCGTTACCAGCGCCAGGCGCTCGCGCCTGCTGCCCGAATTGCCCACACTCGCGGAAGCCGGCGCCACCGGTTATGAATTCAGCGCCTGGTACGGCATACTCGCGCCCGCGCGCCTGCCGTCGCACATCGCCGCCACACTTCACGCCGAATCGCAACGCGCGCTGCAAGCGCCGGAAATCAAAGACCGATTGAATGCTGAAGACCTCGACCCCGCCAACGTTACACCCGCCCAGCTTGACGACATCCGCAAGGCCGAACTTGCCAAGTGGCGCAAAATCGTGAACCAGCTGGGCTTGAAGTTTGAGTAGGAAAAGCAGCGTTACCACGAAACGGTAATCTCCTATTTCACCGGTCATAGAATTTCCTGGCGCAATAAGTGTTTATATTAGGGCTGCAGGCAAGCTTTAAACGGGCACTGTCGAAACCGTAGACATATAGGAAAAACATCATGAAAACAATCGCTTACAGAATACTAGCGGCGATAGTTGTGGCGCTAACGCTGTCCGCATGCCACACCGTGATACACGAAAGCGCAATGGAATGGATGGAACGCCAACCGATGGGGATTAACGATCCCTGATGCAAAGCGTTGTCCCTGCTGTGCAAAAATTCCTTCCGCTGCTGCACTACCGATAAGGCGACACAGCGCTTTTATTGTGCTGTGATATTGGCTGCTTTGATAACCTTGGCGTATTTCTCGATTTCCCGCTTGAGCAGCGCAGCCAGCTCGGCCGGGCTGCTGGCCACTGGTTCCAGAGCTTCCCGCTGGAAAAATTTCTTGATCTCCTCGGTAGCGAGCGCGGTGCGGATTTCCGTATTCAACTTATTCACGATCTCCGGCGGCGTTCCCGCCGGAAAGAACATCGCGTACCAGTTGTCGGATTCAAATCCGGGATAGATCGAGTTCATGGTCGGCAGCTCCGGCAACGCCGATGATCGCTTCGCCGTGGTAACGGCGAGCGCATTGGCCTTGCCCGCCTTCAGGTAAGGCATGATGGACGGTGCGGTGGCAAAAATGTAATCAATCTCGCCGGACAACAGCGCGATTACCGCCGGCCCGCCGCCGCGGTAGTGGAGCACCGTCGACTTGATGCCGGCGGCCTGATTCAACATCTCCGCGGAGAGATGGGCGGTGCTCGCCGAGGCATTGCCGCCCGCGTTCATGCCCACCTTCGTACGTTTGGCGAGCGCTACCAGCTCTTTGACCGATTTCACAGGAACGCTGGGGTGCAGCGACAACACCAGTGGCGTCGAGGAAATCCAACTGACGGGTTGCAAATCCTTGTGCACATCGAACTTGATCTGCTTCGCGAAAAGTGTCGCCACCACCGAGATGCTGCCCGAAGTGAAAAGAATGGTGTTGCCGTCCGCGGGCGACTCCACCGCCAGCTGGCTGGCGATAATGCCGCTGGCGCCGGTGCGATTGTCGATAATGAAATTCTGGCCCATGCGCTTCTGGAATGCGGAAGAGAGCAAGCGCGCCTGTATATCGGTGCCGCCGCCCGGCGGAAAGGGCACCAGGATGCGCACACTCTTGTCGGGCCACTGCTGCGCAAGCGTCTGCAACGGAAAGGCGATTGCTGTGGCTGCGACTGCCGCGATTGTAGTGGTGTAAATTTTCATTTCTTTCTCGTCATTCCAGGTTATGGGGTTTACGTCCTTGATCAGTCGTCCCGCGGCTCGCTGAGCTTGTCCGGTCGCAAGCTCCTGCTCCAAAACCCTACCACCGCGATTACCACTGCCATGATCAGCAGAAACAACCACGCGGCATCCAGCGAGCGGAACCACTCGGCCCATGTGTCAAAATCAAAAAATTCCTTCATCGCGCCCTCATACATGCCAAAGGAAACCAACCGTGGTCGCGTAACGTCTTATCTATGGCAGAATACATTACCCATTGCGCGGTGGGTATTCGGGAATGCACTGAGGAAATTTACGTAGTGATAGCGCCCGGCAGATGAATGATGTAACAAGACCGTTCACACAGTGTGGAGCGTGTTGATGTCGACGAATTTCTCAGTAATGGGTGCGCGTCGTTCGCTCGCAGTTGACACCAGAGACGCGTTATTGTTCGGTGCGTGTTACTTAGCCCTCGACTGGGCAAGTTCCCTTTATCCGCTCGGCCCGTTCAACATTACGCCGTGGAATCCGCCGCCGGCGTTGAGCATCGTGTGGATGCTGCTCGGCGGGTTGCGTTATGCCCCGGTTGTATTTGCAGCGACCCTCGCTGGCGATCTGCTGTTTCGCGAAGCGCCAGGCGGTTTGCAAATGTCGATCATGACCTCGCTGATCCTCACCACAGGCTACACCGCGATCGCAGCGGTGGTCAGGTTGCGCTTCCAGGGCGATTGCCGGCTGCATGATACAAGGCAACTATGGATCTTTATCTCCGCCACAGCGGTAGGCGCCGCGTTCATCGGCATTTGCTACGTGGGGGCGCTCTCGGTCGCGGGTTTTGGTTTCAGAGATTCTTTTATTGCAGTGGCATTTCGATTTTGGCTAGGGGACACGGTAGGGATACTGGTCACCGCGCCGCTGCTCCTGGTTGCCGCGGACCCTGTAGGGCGCCAACACCTGATGCGGTCCTGGCGAAAACTGGAAACCGTGCTGCAGTTTGCCACCCTGCTCGGACTGATTGTATTTATGTTCCATGGCGGCGCCAAACCGCAACAGTATTTCTATCTGCTATTCCTGCCCCTGATCTGGATTGCCTCGCGCAATGGCCTGAGCGGCGCCGTGGTGGGCTCGGGCATGGTTCAGGTTGGCGTGGTTCTGGGCGTCCAGAGTGGATCCCTGCAAGCCCTGGCTATCGTGGAATTGCAGGTGTTGGTCACCGCACTTACCCTCACTGGACTGACGCTGGGAATCATCGTGGACGAGCGGGAGCGGGCGGTGGAAGATCTAAAGCGTTCGCTGCGGCTGGCGGCCGCCAGCGAAATGGCGGGCGCGATCGCGCACGAAATCAACCAGCCGCTTTCCGCCATGCATAACTATGGCAGTGCCTGCCAGATCATGCTGCGCCAGGGCAGGGACGCTACCTCCCATGCCGAGCTAAGCGCCACGGTCGATAAAATGCTTCAGGAATCAAAGCGCGCTGCAGAAGTGGTGAGACGGCTGCGGGACCTGTTTAGACGGGGGACGGTACAGCTCGAACCGGTCAAGGTTGGTGTACTATTGGAGCGCGCAAATGCCATCGGTAAGGAACTCAGCCTGTCCGGGGACGTGACGTTCCAGGTGGACAGTAACGACAGCGCGCGAACGCTACTGGTAGACCGGGTGCAGATCGAGTTGGTGCTGCGAAATCTTATTGCAAATGCATTCGAGGCCGTGGCGGAGATGCCGTCGGGAAAAAAGGGAGTCACGGTATTGACCCGCATGCTGCAAGGGGGCCGGATATTGTTTCGCGTCGCGGATACCGGTGAAGGCTTGCTGCCCGCAGTGCGGCAACGCCTGTTCGAGCCGCTTGCTACCAGCAAGTCGACCGGCATGGGAATCGGCCTGGCCATCAGTCGCACCATAGCCGACGCCCATGGCGGCTCGCTCACTTTGAGCGACACGGGACATGGCCAGTTTGATCTTGTGTTACCGGCCGAGGCCGATGATGCGTGACGCAACCGATAGCGGCTGCACCGTGTTCATCGTGGATGACGATGAACCCATGCGCGACTCGCTGGCGTTAATGCTGGGGCTGCTGGGCTACCGCGCGGCTTCCTTTGCCAGCGCGGAAGCGTTTCTTGCGGCCTATCAGGACAATTGGACGGGTTGTCTGGTGGCTGACCTCAAGCTTCCCGGAAAGAACGGCATTGAGCTACAGGCGGAGTTACGGGCGCGCGGAAGCCAACTGCCGTTTGTGATTATTACTGCGCACGGCGGCGTGTCGTCCGCGCGCGCGGCATTCCAGGCAGACGCCGTGGATTTCCTCGAAAAGCCATTTGATGAGGCAGACCTGCGGGCGGCGATTGAGAAAGGCCTGGCGCAGGAGTTGGGACGACTGCAGCGTGCGGCTGCGGACAGCGAAAATGCGCTGAAGCTGGCGAAGCTCACGCGCCGTGAACGGGAAGTTTTACAGCTCGCCGGCAAAGGCCTGCATGCTAAGGAAATCGCGCGCACTCTCGGCATCAGTCCACGCACGGTGGAGGTGCACAAAGCGAGCGTGATGGGCAAGCTCGGCGCGCGCAATGTTGCCGAGCTGGTGCGCTTTGCAATGACCGCGGAAAAACACGCCTGAATAACTTAACTACGCAAAATTGCGGATTGCGACAGACCGGGCCACTGAGTACCGTTGGCCCACAATAAATGCAAATGCTGACTGCGTTGAGCGTCATGCGCATCACAAGGAGTAATTCATGCGGGTTTCCCTGACTACGTTCGGTGCGCTCTGCGCCGCAATTGCGATTGCGCCTTCGGGCATGGCGGCTGAATCCGCGAACGATTATCCCAACCGGCCCGTGCGCGTCGTCATCGCACAAACGCCGGGGTCCTCGATCGATGCCATGGGCCGCGTGCTCGCCGCCAAGATGGGCGAACTGCTGGGGACGCAGTGGGTGGTGGACAACCGCACCGGCGCGGGTGGCACGATAGGCGGCGCCATCGTCGCGAACGCCGATCCTAACGGCTACACGCTGCTTGGCGTGGCGACGGCGTCACAGGTGATCGGCCCTCAGCTCTACCGCAAGCTCGTAACCTATGATCCGTTCAAAGATTTCGCGCCGATCTCGATGTTTGCAGTCACGGATAACCTGCTGGTGGTGAATCCCACAACACCGTTCAAGTCCGTTAAGGAACTCATCGCCTACGCAAAGGCGAATCCAGGAAAGCTCAACTGGGCGAATGCCGGCGCGGGTTTTCAGAGTCATCTGGCGGGCGTGTTGTTCACGCACATGGCGGGCGTCGAGGTACTGCATGTGCCGTACAAGGGCGCGGGTGCATCCCTCAGTGCGGTGATTGGCGGCGAATCCCTGGTGACAATTGTTCCGGCGCCATCGGTAATGGGCCATGTGCGGGGGGGACTGTTGCGCGCACTGGCGGTCGGTGGTGACAAGCGTTCATCCATCGCGCCCGAGCTTCCCACCATCATCGAAGCCGGCGTGCCGGGTTACGTGTCGAACGGTTGGGCCGGGCTGGCGGCGCCGAGCAAAACACCCAGGGCGATTCAGGACAAGCTCCACGCTACGGTGGTGAAGGCGATGAATGACCCTGACACGCGAGCCGCCATGACCAGGCTGGGCGCGGTAGCGATAGCTACGACACCAGCCGAGTTTGCTGCGGTAATAAAACGCGACTGGAAATCGTTCGGTGACGCGATCCGCGTGTCGGGTCTCACCACCAATTAGGAGGAATGGCATGAGTACGATTCGATGGTTGGGCGCATGCGTGGGGCTTATCGTGTTCGCTTGCGGCGCGGCGTGGTCGCAGCCCGCCTCGACAGGCTCAGGACAGCCATACCCGTCGAAATCGGTGCGGGTCGTGGTGGTGTTTCCGCCCGGCGGCGCGACCGATATCGTGGCGCGGTTCGTGTTTCAAAAAATGGGCGAGCAGCTCAACCAGCAGTTCCTGACCGACAACCGGGTCGGCGCCGCGGGGATGATCGGCGGCGAGATCGTGGCGAAGAGCCCGCCCGACGGGTATACCATCATCACCCCGATAGCGGAACTTTACCCCCACCTCAAGTCCGGTCGCGTGCGGCCCATCGCGGTGACTTCGGAGTCGCGAACCACGCAGTTTTCGCAGCTCCCCACCATCGCGGAAACTGTCAAGGGTTACGAATTCACCTATTGGTTTGGCACTTTCGTGCCGGCCGGCACACCGAGGCCTATCGTCGACAAACTCAACGCCGAGCTCAAAAAATCAGTAGCAGATCCCGATCTCGCCTCAAAGCTTTCGGCCCAGGGGCTCGATCCCATGCATATGACCCCCGAGGCATTCGCTAAACATCTGAAGTTCGATTCCGACCGGCTCAAGCAAGTGGTGAAGATTTCGGGCGCTCGCATCGAATAGTCACAGTTTCATGTCGCGGATGAGTTTGGTCCACTCCGCAATCTCGGCGCGCACGAAAGCGTCGAAATCGGCGGGTGGATCGCCGACGGCGACGAGACCCTCGAGCGCAAGCCGTTTCACGGTGTCGGGATTTTTCAGGACCTTGGCCACCGCTTGGTACACGTGGGTAATAATGGATTCCGGCGCCCTCGCTGGAGCAAACAAACCGGTCCAGCCCCCCTTGTCGTAGCCGGGCACCCCGGATTCATCGATAGTCGGCAGATCCGGGAAGGCAGGCGTTCGTTGCTTGGTGGTAACCGCAAGCCCACGCATACGGCCTGATATATAGACCAAGGCGGTCCAAACCCAGGCTGTGATTTGCTATTATTAGCTTTGCGCGCGTCAAATTAAATGACAGAAATTAACTACGCAATATTGCGGATTGCGGCACCCCGGGCCACTGAGTACCGTTGGCGCCACTACGGACGCAAATCCTGCAAGAGTTCGCGGGCTTTCAACCTGGCGAATTCAACCAAGGACGCCAGCGCAGCATAAGCGACCAACCACACCACCAGGAGGATGCAATGAAGCATGCAAGCGCGATGGCAGCGGGTTTGATTTTGGCAGTTTCGGTAGCGGGCGCGAACGCCGCGGAGACGAATTATCCAAACCGCTCGATCAGGTTCGTGGTGCCGTTCGCGCCCGGCGGACCCAGCGATGTGCTGTCGCGACTGGTGGGCCAGAAACTCGGCGAAAGCCTGGGGCAGACGATCGTCATTGATAACCGCGGTAGCGTGGGTGGCGTGGTCGGCTTCGAAATCGGCGCAAAATCGCCACCGGACGGCTATACCCTGCTGATGTCCGCCAACAGCCTGCTCACCATCAACCCGCATGTGTTCCTGAAACTGCCGTATGACCCGCAACGCGACTTGCAGCCGATCACCCAGCTCACCACCGGCGGCAACGTGGTGGTGGTGCATCCTTCAGTGGCGGCCAAGTCGATAAAAGAATTCATCGCGCTGGCCAAGTCCATGCCGGGGAAAATAAACTACGCCACCACCGGCACCGGCAATCTGCTCGGCATCGCGAATTTCAAGCTGGCGGCTAATATCGATATGGTCGCCGTCGCTTACAAGGGCACGGGACAAGCGGTGATCGATCTGGTCGGCGGGCACGTGCAGTTCTTTTTCATGAACCCGCTGGTCGCCATCACCAACGTTAATTCGGGTAAGCTGCGCGGGCTGGCGGTGACTTCCCTCACCCGCAATCCGGCCTTGCCCGACATGCCGACCGTCGACGAATCTGGCGTGCCCGGGTTCCAGAACATCACCTGGCACAGCATTCTGGTGTCCGCCGGTACGCCCAGACCCATCGTCATGCGGCTCAACACCGAACTGGTCAAAATAGTCAACCTGCCCGAAATGAAAGAGCGTTTTCTGGGGCAGGGGCTGACGCCTGTAGGCTCGACGCCGGAGCAAGTGAGCGCGCTGATCAGGGCAGAGTCAACGGAGTTCGGAAAGATAGTCAGGCAGATCGGCCTGAAACCGCAGTAAAACGCCCCACCCTCATTGAGGCGATGAGCCGCATGCAGCTGATAGCGATTTCGCGCAGTCTTGCCGTCGCGGCTTTCGCCGGCACCGCAGCGGTGCACGCGCAGCCCGGCGAGCAGTATCCCAGCCGCCCGCTGCGCATGATCATTCCTTTTGCGCCCGGCGGCGCGTCGGACTTTGTTGGCCGCATACTTCAGCCGAAACTGAGCGAAGTACTGGCCCAGCAGGTGGTGGTAGACAACCGGCCGGGCGCTTCGGGAAACATCGGGGTCCAGGTCACCGCCGATTCAGCACCCGATGGCCACACGTTTTTGCTGGGTAATGTCAGTTCCATGGGAATCAATCCGAGCATGTTTCCTAATTTCCCGGTGCGGGCGCTGTGCGATTTTATCGGCCTCACCCTGGTGGTGGATGTCCCCGGTGCGCTGGGTGTGCATGGCGGCCTCCCCGCCGGGAACCTCAAGGAATTCATCGCGTATGCGAAGAACCAATCGGGCAAGCTCGCATACGGCTCCGCCGGGTACGGCAGCGCGCAGCGCATGGCATTTGAATTCTTCATGCATAAGGCGGGGATCAAGCTTTTGCATGTGCCCTACAAAGGCGGCGCGGGCGCCGCCACCATTGCAGTACTCTCGGGAGAAGTCGCGCACGATGGTGACCACGGCACCACTGGTACCGCACGCCAGTTCGGGGAAAATCAAAATCCTCGCGGTGGTCTCGAAACAAAGAGTTCCGGCTCTGCCAAATGTCCCGACCATGATCGAGTCAGGGTTCCCGGAACTGGATCTGGGTTCCTGGCAAGGGATTTTCGTGCCTAAAGGAACGCCACAAGCGGTCGTCAACAAATTGTTTGCCGTTGTGAAGAAGGTGGTTCACGACCCGTGGGTCGGTGCGCATTACGAAAAGGCGAGCGCGCAGCAGATCACCAGCAGCTCGCTGCAGGAATTTGCCGCCTTCATGAAGGAACAAGTCGCATTCTGGGAGAAGATAATCAAGGACGCAGGCATCAAGACCCAGTAGCGCAGCGTGTATGGGTTAAAACTTCCTGGCCCGGCAACAAAAAACTAACCAAGGTACCGACCCAGCACTAAAAAAGAACAATCAGGAGAAAGCGACAGCATTCAAACCCAGACGCGTCACGTTCTACCCGGAAGGCTGGAGGTGTTCATGTTTTCGGGACTGATTCATGCACTGACTGTATCCATTCTGGTTCTATTGCCGGCGCATTTGTCGGCACAGCAGCAATTTCCCAGCAGGCCGATTCGCCTGGTGGTGCCCTTCTCGCCCGGCGGCACGTCCGACATCCTGGGGCGAATGATCAGCCTGAAGATGAGCGAAAACTGGGAGCAACCGGTGGTGTTGGAAACCCGCACCGGAGCGGGCGGCGCCATCGGCACCGGCATCGTCGCCAAGGCCACTGCCGACGGCCACACGTTGTTATTCACTTCGGCCGCCTTTGTCATCAGCGCGGCACTGCACACGAACCTATCTTACGATCCGATCAGGGACTTCGCTGGCGTCACGCGGATCGGATTTTCCACGCAGGCGCTGGTGGTGTCGCCGAATCTTGGCGTCAAGTCGGTGAAGGACTTTATCGCACTGGCCCACACCAAGCCGGGGCAGATACTCTTCAGTTCCGCCGGCGCCGGCAGTTCCACCCATATGAAAAGCGAGCGCTTCAGGCTTGCCGCCGGCATCAAGGTCGTCCACGTCGGGTTCAAAGGCGCCTCGGACGCGATGATCGAAGTATTGGCTGAACGCGTTCAATATGCCATTCTCGGTCTGGCGGGCGCACTGCCGTTTATCAAGGACGGGGAATTGCTCGCATTGGCGGTGGGCACGCCGCAGCGCTCACCGCTATTGCCAGACGTGCCGACCATTGCAGAGACGCTGCCCGGTTACTCGCCCGATGGATCGCACTCGTTGCTGACGCCGGCGGGGACGCCGGGTCCCATCCTGCATCAGATCAGTACCGAAGTCAGGCGTATTTTCGAGCTGCCCGACATCAAGGGGCGGCTGCAGAATTTCGACTTTGTGCCTGCGCCGACTACGCCATAGGAACACGACCGGATACTGCGTGCCGATATCGAGACCTACGACACGTTACGCGATTTCACGCCGATCTCGCTGCTGACAGAACAACCCAACATCCTGGTCGCCCATCCTGCGATAGCCGCCAAATAGTTGCGGGACTTGATCGCGCTCGCGCGCGCACAGCCGGGCGCGCTCACCTACGCCTCCCCCGGGGTGGGCACTGGCAACCACCTCGCGATGGAACTGCTGCTGATGTCGCAAAAGGCGACGATGCTGCACGTGCCGTACAAGGGCACGGCGCCAGCGCTGTCGGCGCTGCTCGGCAACGAGATCGCGGTGTATCACTCGACCTACGCCTCGGCGCTGCCGCACGTAAAGTCAGAGCGCCTGCGCGCGTTCGGCGTAACCGGCGCGAAGCGTACCAAGACATTGCCCGAGGTGCCCACGCTCGCGGAGTCCGGCGCGCCCGACAACGAATACACAACCTGGTATGGACTGGTCACGCAAGCCGGCGTGCCGCGCGCAATCATCGACCTGCTCAACAAGGCGACGGTCGCGGCGCTCAATAGACCAGCGACCAGGCAGCTTTGCGAGTCACAGGGCCTGGATCCGATACCGTCCACCGTCGCGCACTATGCCGCATACCTGAGGTCCGAGACCGACAAATGGACGTCTGCAGCGCGCGCTGCCAGGATCGACCTCGAGCAGTAGTGACAGCACCATTCTTCGGCCTCGCGTAAACAGGAGTATCCATGCATACCATGAGCAGGAAACTGGCTGGTTGGCTAACGCCGGCCTTACTCGCGTGCAGCGCGGCGTGCACCGCGGCGCTGGCGCAGGACAAACCGCCCGGCTACCCGGTGCGACCGATCCGCATCATCATTTCCGTATCGCCTGGCGGAGGCGCTGACTATATCGCACGCGCAACAGCGCAATTGTTGAGCGATCGTTGGGGCCAAAATGCCGTGGTCGATAGTCGCCCCGGCGGTGGCGGTGTGATCGCGGTCGAGTTGACGGCCAGAGCGGCGCCTGACGGCTATACCATTCTGCAGTACGGGGATGGGATGATGCTGATAGGTGCGTTGAAACGCGTGCCCTTTAACGTGCTCAAGACGTTCGATCCCGCGGTCAGCTTGAGCACCCAGCCTTACGTTCTGCTGGTCCATCCGAATCTTCCCGCCAAATCGATCAAGGAGCTGGTCGCGCTGTCGGCAGCCAAACCTTTGACCTACGGCGGCGGCGGCGGGGTCGGCGCAACGGTCCATATGGGCATGGAGCGGCTGGCGTCGCTATCCGGCATGAAATTGAAATACATCTCCTACAAAGGCGCCACACCTGCCCTGCTCGCGCTCATGGGTGGTGAGATCAATATGGTTACGGCGAGCGCGATGGCCGCGAGCGCCGCCATCAGGACCGGCACTGCGCGCGGGCTGGCCAGCACGGGCCTTAGACGCATCGCCGCGCTGCCCGATCTGCCTACCGTCGCCGAGCAGGGTGTTGCCGGTTACAAGCTGACGAATCGTTACAATCTTTGGGTGCCGGCGGGAACGCCCGGCGCCATCATCGCAGCGATCAATCGCGTCGCAAGCGACGGCATGCATGCCCCGCAGATGGTGCAGCGGCTCGCAGCCGAAGGCAGTGAACCCGCCGAGCGCATGACCCCTGCGGAACTCAAAGCAATCGTTGCGCTCGAGTATGCTGAGGTCGAACGCTCGGTGAAGCAACTCGGGCTTAAGTTCTAATTATCTGTTGATGACGATCTTCGCCTCTTTGACCACTTTCTTCCATTTTCCGATGTCGCTTCTGATCCGATCCAGAAACTCCTCAGGCGGGCCGCCGGCGGGTTCCAGTCCTTCCGTTGCCAGCCACTTTTTCATTGCTGCGGTGTTCAGTACTTTTGCAACTTCCTGGTTCCATCGTGTCGCGATCGCCCTGGGTATGCCCTTGGGGCCCCACATGCCGTACCAGTGAGTCACCTCGTAACCGGGAACCGTCTCGCTGATGGTAGGCACATCCGGAATCGCGCGCGAGCGTTTAGGGGTGGTGAGGGCGATGGCACGCAGCCGTCCCGACTTCACGTGCGGAATGCTGGGCACCAGGCTGCTGAAACTCGAATCGACTTCCCCGCTCAACAAGGCGTTCATCACCGGGCCGCTGCCTTTGTATGGAATGTGAGTGAAAGTCACTCGCGTTTCCAGCTTGAACAGTTCTCCCGCAAGATGTCCGAGACCGCCGGTGCCGGCGGTGCCGAAATTGAGTTTGTTAGGGTTCGCCCGCGCGTGAGCGATGATCTCCTTGATGGTCTTGATCGGGACCGAAGGGTGCATCGACACCAGCAGCCCGGTTGTTCCGATCAGGATGATCGGTGTGATATCGGTGATCGAATCGTACGGCAGATCATGCAGCGCGGCATTGGCGCCGTAGCTGCCTGAGACCAGTATCAACGTATGGCCGTCGGGGTCGGCGCGCACCGCGATCCCGGCGCCCAGCGTGCCGCCGCCGCCGGGCCGGTTGTCCACGATGATCTGCTGCCCGAGGGACTCGGACACCTGCGGTCCGATGATGCGTGCGAGAATATCCGAGCCGCCGCCGGGAGCGAAGGGGGTGAGCAAGCGGATCGGCTGTGTCGGATAGGTGCCCTGGGCATGCACGCCTGCAGCACTGAACGACAGTGCGCATGCCATTGCCGCGCAATAAAAAAAAATTCTCATGATGACCTCCGGGTTATGGCGAGACAATCCTGTGCGGCCGCAAGGCCGCTAAGCGCGACTCTAGCATCCTTGAGAAATGTAGCGGTCGCGTGCCCGTTACTCGTCAACGGTTCAATTATTGCGGCTGGATTCCGGCGGACTTAATGATATTGGCGTACAGCTTCAGTTCGCGGCTGATCAGAGCGGCCAGCGCCTCACCGCTGCCGGCGACCACCTCGTTGCCCAGCGCGACGATGCGCTCCCGTGCCTCCGGAATATGCAGGGCTTTCTGAATTTCGCCCTGAAGTTTGGCGCGTATGACTTCCAGGGCGCCGCCGGGGAGGAAGATGCCCATCCAGGTCACGAGGTCGAAGCCAGGATAAAAATCCGCCATTTTGGGCAACCCCGGCAGTACCGGCGAAGGCTTCGATGAGGTCACCGCGAGCGCACGCAGCCGGCCTGCCTGAATATGCTCCAATGGGCCGGAAACATTCCCGAACATGACGACGATCTGTCCTGATATCAGATCGATGTATGCCGGTGCGACGCCCTTGTACGGTACGTGAACGAGTTTTATCTTCGCCATCGACTTGAATAACTCCATGCCGAGATGCGTCAGATTACCCACGCCCGCCGATCCATAGTTCAGGCTGTCAGGACGAGCACGCGCCAACGCGACGAGGTCTTTCACCGAGCGTACCGGCAACGACGGGTGTACGATGAGGACCATCTGTGCCGACGATAGCCACGCAACCGGCAAAAAATCCTTTTGCGGGTCATATCCCAGGTCGCGGCGCAGCACGGGATTGATGGTCATCGGGCCGGAGTTCCCGATCAACAGCGTGTACCCGTTAGGCGCCGCCCGTGCCACCACTTCCGCGCCGATGCTGCCGCCGGCACCAGAACGGCTGTCCACTATGACGTTCTTGCCAAGGGCAAGGTGCTGCGCGAGTATGCGCGCGATGGTATCAACCGGCCCGCCGGGCGGATAAGGCACCATCAGACGCACCGGCTTGGAGGGATATTCCTGCGCCACCGCGATGCGGGTGGCAGCGACGAACATCAGCAACAGCCATCTTGTGTTACGCATCTTCACCTCGTGCTATTTCACCACGCCGATCGCTCGCAGAAACTCTTCCTGCACGAGACGGTTTACGGCGAGATATTTTGCAAACCCGGCGGGGTCGAGATAGTTGCTGTCGAACATGTTGCGGTGGGAATATTCCTTGTAGGCCGGACTGTCGTAGACGCGCTTCAATGCAGTCTCCATCGCCACCGCAGCTTCCTTCGGCACGTCGGCAGGCATGGCAAAGCCGCGCCCGACGGCGGCGATAATGTTGAAGCCCAGCTCTTTCGCCGTCGGGATATCAGGCGCCTGGACAAAGTAGGCGACCACGCCGCCTCCACCCGTGCGGTTGGAAGTGATGAGCGGCTGCGAAAAGGTCTTGTCTTTCCTGAGGAGTTCAGTGATGTTGCGCATGAACAGGTCCGTCCCGCCACCCGGAGAGGACTGCGCAACGAACTCGATCTGCCTGGACGGATAGGATTGCGCCAGCGCGGATCCCGCAACTACCGCAACTACCGCAACTGCGCAGAGCATGCCGATGAGCGACGCACCAACGCCAATGCGAGTAAGGGTCTTGTTCATGGTATCTCCTCCGTTATTTGGCTGTTTTCGGGTGCAGCGGATTCGAAATCCGGGGCCGCCAAACGCCTCTGCAACACTAAATTCCCATTTTTGACGGGATTTTCGTCCATTGTGGGGCCAACGCTACAGAGCGGGCCGGCGTGCCGCAATCCGCAATCTTGCGTAGTTAATTTCCGTCATTTAATTTGACGCGCGAGAAGTCGATAATTACAGAGCAAAAAGTCGTATCCGGTAGAAAGGAGGGCTGGCGATGAAGGGTGTTGGCCTCGCTGTTACCGTGGTGTTGCTGGCGGCCCAACTGGGCGGTGCGCAGGCCCAGCCCGGTGCGTCGGCGCCAGTGCTTGCGCAAGGTTCGGCACCGGGGTTTCCAGACCGACCGCTGCGCATTGTCCAATTCCCGCCCGGCGGATCGAGCGATGTCGTCGCTCGCATCATGGCCATCGCGCTGAGCGAATTGCTCGTCCAGCAGATCGTCGTCGACAACCGGGGCGGCGCGGCCGGTAATATCGGCGCCGAGATCGCGGCGCGCGCGACGCCCGACGGTTACACGCTCTTTACCTTTAATATCGCCACCTTCGCGATCAGCCCGGCGCTCTACCGCAAGCTCGCCTACAATCCGCAGACCGACTTCGCGCCGCTCGGCAAGATCGGCTCAACACCCAGCGTTCTTGTGGTCTATCCTCCGCTGCCGGCGACGACGATCGCCGAGTTCATCGCCCATGTGAAAACTCAACCCGGCAAACTTAATTATGCGTCGGCCGGTGTCGGCACTTCACCGCAGTTGGCGATGGAATTGTTCAAGTCGAAGGTCGGCATCGACATCGTCCACATCCCATATAAAGGCGGCGGGCCGGCGCTTGTTGACTTGATTAGTTAATGGGGTCAGACACTAATAATATACATAACTTATTGTTTTTATTGAATTATTTTTGTGATTTAATGCAATACATATTTAATTCTACTCTGACCCCTTTTTCATCAAAACTTTAGCTGCGTGCCCAACTCGATCACGCGATCGGGCGGCAGCTTGAAGTACTCGACCGCCGACGGCGCGTTGCGCTGCATCCAGCGGAAAACTTCGCGGCGCCAGGTGAACAGGCCCGGCTGCTCAGCGCGCGCAATGTTCGATTTGCCGAGGAAAAACGTGGTTTCCTGAAGTTCGAAGCGCAGACCGCGCTGACCCAGCAACTTCAGCACATGCATGGCGTCGGGGTCTTCCATGAAGCCGTAGCGCACCACCACCTGATAGATGCTTTGCGGTACCAGCATTTCGATTTCAATGCGCTCATCATCTGCCACTTTCGGCACGTCTTCGGTGGTCATGGTCAGAAACACCACACGTTCATGCATCACTTTGTTGTGCTTGAGATTGTGCAACAGCGTAGCCGGCACAATCTGTGTGCTGGCAGAAAAAAACACCGCCGTTCCGGGCACGCGCGTCACCGAACTCGGGTGTTCGCAAAATCCCTTAAGCGGCACATTTTTGCCCGCGGCACTGGCTGTCAATACTTCGGCGCCACGCTTCCATGTAGTGAGCAGCGTAAAAATCGTCAGCCCGCACAAAATCGGAAACCAGCCGCCGGCGGCGATCTTGGTGCTGTTCGACGCGAAGAACATCAATTCAACCGCGAACACCAGCAGCAAAATACCCAGCACCAACACGCGCCAGCGCCCTTTCATCGCAATCACCACCAGCGCCACCAGCGCGGTCTCCAGCGCCATGGTCGCCGACACCGCGATGCCGTAAGCCGCCGCGAGATTGCTCGATGAACCAAATCCCAACACCAGCAGCACCACAATCACCAGCATCAGCCAATTCATGCGGCCGATGTAGATTTGTCCGCGCTCGGTCTCGGAAGTGTGGGTCACCGGCACGCGCGGCAGGTAGCCCAGACGCGAAGCCTGCTGCGTTACCGAAAATGCGCCGGAGATGGTCGCTTGCGATGCGATGACGGCGGCTATAGTCGCCAGAGCCACCAGCGGCAGCAGCAGTGCGGGCGGCACCAGCAGAAAAAACGGATTTTTTACCGCCGTAGCATCGCGCAACACCAGCGCGCCCTGCCCCAGATAGTTCAGCATCAGCGCCGGCAGCACCAGGCCAAACCAGGCGATGCGTATCGGCTGGCGGCCAAAATGGCCCATGTCGGCATACAGCGCTTCGCCACCGGTCAATGCCAGGAACACCGAGCCGAGTGCAATAAACGCTAGCCCCGGTGAATTCAGCGCGAAGCGCAACGCGTAGCCGGGATCGAGCGCCTTCAGAATCGCCGGGGTCGCCATAATACTCAACACACCCAGGGTGCCGATGACAAAAAACCAAATCAGCGTAATCGGCCCGAACCAGCGGCCGATTTTTCCGGTGCCGTACGGTTGCAGCGCAAACACGCCGATGATGATCACAATGGCCGCCGGCGCCACCCAGCGTTCCAGCGCCGGTGTGGCGACGGAAATGCCTTCTACCGCGGACAGCACCGTTATCGCCGGTGTGATCACCGCATCGCCATAAAACAGCGAAGCCGCGAACACCGCGATCACCGTCGCTGCAGCCGAGAGTTTGCGATTTTTTCGAAACAAGCGCGACGCGAGCGCCAGCAGCGCCAGCACACCGCCTTCGCCCTTGTTGTCAAAGCGCAGCACGAAAGAGACGTATTTCACCGACACAATCAGCATCACCGCCCAGAAAATCAGCGACAACACGCCGAACACGTTGGCCTCGTTCAGCGGCAGCGGATTTGCGCCGCCAAAAGCTTCCTTGAACGCATACAGCGGACTGGTGCCGATGTCGCCGAACACCACGCCAAGCGCGCCCAGCGATAACGCAGTCAGCCTGCGATCGTGCTTGGCCTCCCCACGCGAGGCATTTTGATTCACGACGTAACCTTCCCTTTTTGCTGCGATGCCGCAAACAGCAATGTACTACGCTTGACGCGTAAACGCCAATGGTTGCGGTGCGAACTGTTTTGATTCGATTGCGCAGAAAACGCAGCAGACTGATTGACGCGAGCGGGCCGGATGGCGCGGAGCTGGAGGTTTCGGGCCCGCGTTTGTTATGGTGCGCCCGGTAAGCCGCTGCTACGCCCGGTGCGCGGCGGGTTAGTTCACTCGATATGATAAAGGATGTCGCGAAGTGAAACTTCAGCGGCGTTAGAAGGCATAAATCGTGTCTGCTGTTGCAGCAGGGCGGACATGGGGTTTCAGCCCCAGCCCTTTCAAGGTCATATAATCTTCTCATCCTTAAGAACGCGTGCGGTTGCGACGTGTCGTTGAGCCGCGCGGCGAGACACGAAGCCTTTTTTTACAAGAGCCTTGGGGCCGCGCGGATGTTTGCGTAGCCGATGCGGTTCGGCG
>CAMBCF010000064.1 GCA_945864585.1 Bordetella parapertussis
GCGAACGTCACGCACTTCGGCGGCTTTACGCCGGTCGTCGGCAACAGCTTTTCGTTGATCAACTGCACGGGCGGCACGACGTGCATGAGCGGCGCCTTCGGCACGGTCGATACGCCCGCAAGCTACACCCCGATCTACAACCCGGCCAATCCGGGCGCGACGCTCTACCAGTTGACGGTTCCCGCCGGTGCGCCACCCGTTACGCCTGCCGCGCAGTCCTCGCCCAGCACCCCCGAGGTCACCAATACAGTGGTCTCCGAGCAGAGCCGCATGCAGCAAACCACACCCAATGACGAGGGTGAAAACAAGGAAACTAAAAAACCACTGGCGGCGGCGCAATGCACCTGATTGCCATAGCAATTTCCTACCGTTGCAACAGAGCGTGAATCAGAAGCGTTTGATGAAGCCCGCAAAACAACAAATATTCACACAAGGCGCGGTAGCGATGGCGGTGTCGCTGCTGTTTCAACCGCAACCCTTGCTGGCGAACCCGACGGGCGCGCAAGTCATCAACGGTGTGGTGAGCATGGTGAAGCCCAACGCCGCAACACTCAACGTCACCAACTCGCCGGGTTCCATAAGCATGCGCGTGGCTGCGCTGGGCACGGGCCTTGCGAATATCGAAGCGGGCGCATCGCAACTCATTGAGCTCGATTACCCCGGCCACATGCAAGGCTTGACGCGGGATGGGCGTCTCACTATCGGTGACGTGGCAGCCGCAGGAAAATCGCGCGTAGCTGCGGTGGATCAAACCGTATTCGCCAAGTCGTTGCTGGTGCAAGCCGGCGGTCCTGGAGCGGGCACACAGTCGGAACTAAAATCCACTAATAAACAAGTGCCTTACGGTGCTCAACGGCAATCTCAGTGTGTTGGGTGGCAGCGGTAATAACTCGCTGGCGCAGATTGATCCGCTCGCACAATTCATAGTGGCAAACGGGGTTGTAACGGTGCAGGGCGGCAGCGGCATGAACGCGCTGGCACAGATCATTTCGCAAGGTACGCAAAACCTGTTGACCACCAATGGCAATGTCAATGTTACCGGCGGGACTGGCATCGGATCTACGGCTTTGATTACAGCTGCGGGCGTGCAAACGCTTAGTCCTCAGGCTACACGAACGCCAAACGTAGGTGGTGCGTCGGTTACCGGTTTGGCGGCAAGCAGCAGCACGACCAGCAGTTCGCCGGGCAGTCCAGCAGGCACTGTGCTGGCGCTGGGGGATACCCAAATCGGGATTATTGCAGAGACCGAACCCGAAGCTCAGAATGAAATCGATCCCGTTAGAAGGGCGCCTATATGTTTCTAACCATGATGAAAGCCTGCCGTACGTTACTGGCGGCGACAATGCTGCTTGCGGCGCAATTGTCGCTGGCCGCTGCCGCGGGCGAAGTAGAGTTCGCACAAGGGCTGGCGAGCGCGCAGCAGGGTAGTCAGTCTCCGCGTTTCCTAAGCAAAGGCGATGTGTTGCAGGAAGGCGATGTGCTGAACACCGGCGCGAAAGGTTTCGCTATCATTGCGTTTCCCGATGGCAGCAAAGTAACCTTGCGACCGAATACGTCGTTCGCGATCGATCAGTACAACGCAGCCGCCGGACAGGAAGCGGCGTTTTTCCGTTTGCTCAAAGGCGGTATGCGCGCGATTACCGGCGCCATCGGCAGAACCAAGCCGGACGCAGTGCGTTTCAGTACTTCCACCGCGACCATCGGCATCCGCGGCACATCGTTTGATGCGCGCATTTGTGATGCCGATTGCGCGAACGAGGAAGCACGCGGCGGCGGCGCGAAACCCAAACCCGGAGTCGTTGCTGATTCGGTGGTGGCGCGGGTGGCGGTGTTAACCGGCGGCGCAGTGTTAACCGGCGCGGATAAACAGACGCGCGCGGCCGCCAAAGGTGCGGCACTCTACACCGGCGACACCATACGCACGGAAAAAGGCGGCTACGCGGTGCTGGCGTTTCGTGATGAAACGCGCATTACCGTGGCCAGCGAATCCGAATTCAGACTGGAAAACGTGCGCTTTACCGGTGAAAAATCCGACAGCGGCAGTTTTGCCGTGCGCCTGGTGCGGGGCACTGCGCGCACTTTGACGGGCTTGCTGGCGCGGCGTGACCCGAAAGCCTTCCAATACAGCGCCGGCAGCGCCACCATTGGCATTCGCGGCACCGGGTTTGACACGCGCGTCGAGCAAGAATGCGCCGCGGGCAAGTGCGCGGATTCGGTTTATGCGCTGTTGTGGGATGGTTCGATAGCGCTGGAAATCGGCCAGCAATCGCTGCTGATACCGCTGAATCGCGCGGCACTGTTCAATGCGCTGCAAAATCGACTGGCCGTGCTCGACCTCGTGCCGCATTTCTTCACCATAGAACCCGCGCCGCGCCCGGACCGAATTTCCGTGGAAGACAATTTATTCAGCGCGGTTGATCCAAAGGGCACGCCGCCGGGCCTGTATGTCAATGTACGCGATGGCCATATCGTGTTTCTGGGACTTAATAATCGCGGCGTTGATCTCGGACGCTTCGAGTCCGCCTATCTTGGCATCGGCCTCGAGACACCGCAGCGCCTGACGCGCGTGCCGCAATTCATACTCAACGATCCGATACCCGCGCCGGAGAATTTCGACATGAAACTGTTGCGCTTGCTGGAAACGCTGGGGGACAGTTCGCGCGGTTTGATCTGTGAAATGTAATCCCGCCGCTCAGTAGGGATATTAAATATGATTAAAAAACAATTGGTAATGGGTGTTTCACTGGCGCTGCTGGCGATGGCGGGATGGTGTCAGTCGCCGGCAGCCGCGCAAGAAGCGCCGCTGCTCGACATCAAACGCTTCGTGATCGAAGGCCCCAACCCGCTTTCCGCGCAGGAAACGCAGACGCTGCTGGCGCCGCATTTGGGGCCGCACAACGATCTCGCGTCGATCGAAGCCGCTGCCGCCACGCTGGAAAAAGTCGTGCGCGATCGCGGACACTCGTTTCATCGCGTGATCGTGCCCGGGCAAAAGCCGCAGTCCGGTGAGCTGACGTTGCGTGTGCTCGCATTTTCGCTGGAGGAAGTGAACGTGTCGGGCAACCGGTTTTTTTCGAAAGACAATATTCTGCGCTCCCTGCCCGGCTTTAAACCTGGCGCCGCGCCGGATTTACAGGAACTCGGCCGCCAGATCACGCTCGCCAATGAACATCCGGCGAAACGGCTGTCGGTGCAATTTCGCGAAAGCATGAAGCCCGACCATATCGACGCCGAGGTGGTGGTGCGCGATGTGCCCGCGGCGCAAACCTTTATCGGACTCACCGGCGGCGGGCGCGATTTCGACAACAACCTGAATCGCAACACCGGCTACACGCGGCTCACCGTCGGCCATCAGCGCAGCAACCTGTTTGATCTGGATCACGCCTTGACCGTGGCCTACACCACCTCGCCCGATCACATGAACAAAGTGAGTCAGATCGGCGTGTTCTACTGGATGCCGCTATACAGCCACAACACCAGCCTCTCCGCCTACTGGACGAAATCGGATGTCGATACCGGTGCGGTGGGGGTAGGCGGCGTCAATTTCAACGTCAGCGGCAAGGGTGAGTTTTTCGGCTTGCGCGCAACTTACGCCTTGCCGAAGTACGGCGCGCTGTCGCACAGCGTGTCGCTGGCAATTGATTCGCGTTACTTTGAAAGTTCGGTCGGCTTTGCCGGCGGTGCGTTGCCGACGGCGGCGGTGGGCAGCACGCCGCTGTCGTTGCGCTACGCCGTGCGCAGCGATCAGTCGTGGGGCGGCTTCGGCGGCAACATCGAATACGTCACCAATGCCGGCGGCGGACGTGCCAATGATGCGCTTTCCTACACCACCTCCCGCGCTTTGGCGAAAACCAGCTGGCAAGCCATCCGTTGGGAAGCCGATGTGCAATACAACCTCGGCGGCCGCTGGGGGCTTAACGCGAAGTTACGCGGCCAAACCACCGATGATCTGTTGATTCCCGGCGAACAATTCGGCGTCGGCGGCGTGAGCAGCGTGCGCGGCCTGAAAGAGCGTGAAGCCACCGGCGATCGCGGCTACAGCGCCAGCCTTGAACTGGTCGCCCCCGCGATTTACGCCGGCATCGCGCCATTTGCGTTCACCGATTTTGGCCGCCGCTCGCATATCGCGCCGGCGGCAGGTGTTGCGCAAAGTGATACAGCGTCGAGCGCCGGATTCGGCGCGCGCTGGAACTGGGAGAAAGGCATGGATGTTTCCGTGACCTACGCCAATGTATTGAACGGCCTTGCAGGGGGCACGCCGCGCGGGCATGACAAGGTTAACTTCTCGCTGTTTTACCGGTTTTGACCTTACTGCGCTTTAATTCCAGCAGCCTTAATCACACGCCCCCACTTTTCCGTTTCCGCTTTGATATACGCGGCAAATTGCGCCGGCGTGTTGGCAACAATTTCCGCGCCTTCGTTCGCCATATATTTTGCGACATCGGGTGCGCGCAGCGCGCGTATGCCTTCCTGCGATAAACGATCCACTATCGGTTGCGGCGTGCCCGCAGTGGTCAAAAACCCGAACCATTGCGTGGCTTCGTAGCCCGGCACGGTTTCACCGATAGCGGGCACCTCCGGCAAAAATGGCGAGCGCTTCGCTGTGGTGACGCCCAGCACGCGCAGGCGATGGGTGCGGATGTAGCCCATCGCGGTCGGCAGCGAAGGGATCTGCATCGAAATTTCCCCCGCGAGGTGGGCGATGACGGCCGCACCCGAGCCTTTGTACGGCACATGCACCAGGTCGATTTTGGCAAGATGCTTCAAGAGTTCCAGCGACAGGTGCGGGCTGGTGCCGATGCCGGCCGAGCCCGCGTTAATCTCGCCGGGCTGTTTTTTGGCGAGCGCGATCAAATCCGTGACGCTGCGTGCGGGTACGGAGGGATGCACCAGCAGCGCATTGGGCACCGACGCAATTTGTGTCAGCGGCGCAAGATCGCGCATCGCATCGTAGGGCAGCTTCGCGTACATCCAGACATTGAGCGCCAGCGTGGACGGGCTCACCAGCAGAGTATGTCCGTCGGGCGCGCTTTTCGCCACGTTGTCGATACCGATGGTGGTGCCCGCGCCCGCGCGATTATCCACCACCACCTGCTGGCCGAGATATTCAGTCAACTTGTGGGCGAGCACGCGCGCGAGTATGTCCGTGCCGCCGCCGGGCGCGGAGGGCACCACCAGACGGATGGTGCGCGTGGGGAATGCCTGCGCTGAGCCTGTCGCAGGGGTTTGTGCGGCGGCTGGCAGCGCTTGCAATGCGAGCAACATTGCCAAAGGGGTCACACAACTAGGGGTTGGTATCGACATATTTCGGGCGCTACGGCGCCGACGGCGTAAACGCATCACTGAAAAAATCATCCGGCGGCAGTTTGCAGTGTGCGGAAAAATCGCGCCGCGCGGACTCGATCACTATCGGCGCGCCGCAGGCGTAAACCTGGTGTCCCGACAAATCCGGAAAATCCTGCATCACCGCGCGATGTACAAAGCCGCTGCGGCCGTTCCAGTTGTCGTCGGGCCGCGCCTCGGACAGCACCGGCACATAGCGGATGCCGTGTTCGCGCGCCCAGCCTTCGGCGAGATCGTGCAGATACAAATCGGCGCGCACGCGGCAACCCCAATACAGGGTAATCGGGCGCTCGATGTTTTTGTGGATGGCATGCTCGACGATGGCTTTGATGGGGGCGAAACCGGTGCCGCTGGCGAGCAGGATCATCGGCTTCACGCTGTCTTCGCGCAGGAAAAATGTGCCGAGCGGACCTTCAAAACGCAGGATGTCTTTTTCCTTGAGCGTGTTAAATACGTACTTGCTGAACGGCCCGCCGTAGTCGCGCAGGTGCAATTGCAGCACGCCGTCGTCGTGCGGCGCGTTGGCGAGTGAGAGGCTGCGGCGCAGTCCGCTTCTGGTGAGTATGTCGATATATTGTCCGGCCAGAAATTGCAGGCGCTCGGCGGCGGGCAGGCGCAAATGAATCATCGTCACGTCGGGTGCGACGCGCGCCAGCTTTTGCACACGGCAAGGCAGGGTGCGCACCGGAATATCCTTGATGGCGCTGATTTCACGGCATTCAATCACCACGTCGGATAACGCTTTGGCCTGGCAAAACAGCGCGTAGCCTTGTTGCTTGTCGCCGTCAGACAGCGCCGATTCCTGATACGTGCCGTAATCGACGCTGCCTTCAAGCAGCTTGCCTTTGCAACTGCCGCAGGCGCCGTTGCGGCAGCCGTAGGCGATGTTGAAACCGTCGCGCAGCGCGCCATCGAGGATGGTTTCATCGCCGCTAACGCTGAACACGTGGTTGCTGGGCTTGATCGTAACTTGACAGGGCATGGAGTAAGATGCTTCGCGATATGAAACGGTTACTGATTATCGGTTGTGGCGACGTGGGCTTGCGCTTGATACCGCTGGCGCGCGCGCGCTACCGCATCTATGCGCTCACGCGCGACGCCGCGCAATGTGCCGCGCTGCGTGCATTGGGTGTGACGCCGGTGATTGGGGATCTGGATCAGCCACAATCGCTGTCGGCCATTGCCGGGCTTGCGCATGATGTGGTTCATCTGGCGCCGCCGCCCGCGCAAGGCGTTACCGACACACGTACCGCGCATCTGATTGCCGCTCTTGTGAATAGGCGCAGAAACAAAAACATTCGCAGCAGTCTACCACAGCGCTTTGTGTACATTAGCACCAGCGGCGTCTACGGGGATTGCGGCGGCGCGGTGGTGCCGGAGACGCGTCCGCCGCGCCCGCAAACCGCGCGTGCGCAACGACGCGTGGATGCCGAACGGCGGTTGCGTGCGTGGGGCGCGCGCAGCGGCGTGCCGGTGTCGATTCTGCGCGTGCCGGGCATCTATGCCGCTGACCGTTTGCCGATCGCACGCCTGGAACGCGGCACGCCAACGTTGCGCGACGAAGACGATGGCTACGTGAACCATCTTCACGCGGATGATCTCGCACGGCTGGTTATCGCGGCGCTGAATCACGCAGCGCCGGGGCGTGCGTATAACGCGGTGGATGATTTGCCGCAGAAGATGGGCGACTACTTTGATCTGGTGGCGGATCGGCACTGCCTCCCGCGGCCGCCACGCATCGCGCGCAGTGAAGCCGCGCGCCTGATTCCCGCCAACCTGTTGTCGTTCATGAGCGAATCGCGGCGCTTGTCGAACCAGCGCATCAAGCAGGAGTTGCGCTTTCGACTGCGTTATCCGAGCGTACTTGAGGGCATCGTGAATCCCGGCAAAACTTTTGTGTAGTGTCGATGACACAACCCCACGACGTGCTGCTGGTGTTGACCAACCTGCCGGATCGCGCGGCGGCGGAAAATATCGCGCGCGCGGTGATTGAGGAAAACGTTGCGGCGTGCGTCAACATCCTCGCTCCTTGCAGGTCGGTGTATCGCTGGCAGGGTGCGGTGGAACATGCCGAAGAAACGCCACTGCTGATCAAAACCACACGCGCGCGTTACGCTGTGCTGCAAGCGCTGATCTGCCGTTTGCATCCGTATGAACTTCCGGAAATCATTGCCGTCCCATTAGCACAAGGCTTGCCCGGCTATCTCGCCTGGGTGGCTATGCAAGTGGCAACGGATATGAGCAGTGTAACGAGCGATGAAACCCGGAACGCCTGATGCGAAAGTTATATAACTATTTGTTTTTATTGATTATTTTGTGTTGTGCTGCTGTGGCCTCGGCAGCCCAGCCGGAACTGCTGTCGCCGGAAAAAGCGTTTCGGTTTTCCGCGCGTGCGCTGGATGCGTCGACTATCGAAGTGCGCTACCAGATCGCCGATGGTTATTACCTGTATCGCGAACGGTTTGCTTTTGCCGCCGACACCGCGGGTGTAAAACTCGGCGCGGCGCAGATTCCGCAGGGTCAGTTGAAAAAAGACGAGTTCTTCGGCGAGGTGCAAACGCATCGCGGCGAATTGAAGATCGTGGTGCCGGTGGAGGCCGCCGCACAGGGCAGGCTTGCGTTGACGGTCACTTCGCAAGGTTGTGCCGATGTGGGTGTGTGTTACGTGCCGATGGAGAGCAGGGTGCAATTGGCGATGGCGGGTGGCGCGGCCGGCGGGACCGTGGCGGGCGCACTTTCGACGGCGCGCGACAGTGGTGATCTATTGTCGCGCCTGTCGACCCGACCGCAAGGCGGTGCGCCGCCATCCTTGGCCGAAGACTCGCGTATTGCAGCGTTATTTCAGGGCGGATTCTGGTGGCTGATAGTGAGCTTTTTCGGTTTTGGCCTGCTGCTGTCGTTAACGCCTTGCGTGCTGCCGATGTTCCCGATTCTGTCGGGCATGATAGTCGGGCGCGGCCATGCCGTTACGCGCATGCACGGCTTTATGTTGTCAGCAGCCTACGTGCTGGGCATGGCGCTGACCTATGCCATCGCGGGCGTTGCCGCCGGACTGTCGGGTGCGATGTTGTCGGCCGCGCTGCAAAACCCCTGGGTGCTGGGCAGCTTTGCGCTGGTGTTCGTGATACTAGCGTTGTCGATGTTTGGCGTTTACGAACTGCAACTGCCTGCGCGGTGGCAAACACGCCTGACGGACAGCGCCAACCGCCTGCCGGGAGGAAAATACACCGGTGTGTTCGCGATGGGGGTGCTGTCGGCGCTGATCGTCGGACCGTGCGTGGCAGCGCCGCTGGCGGGCGCGCTGCTCTATATCAGCCAGAGCCGCGATGGCGTGCTCGGCGCTGCGGCGCTGTTCGCGCTGGCGCTGGGTATGGGCGTGCCGCTGCTCGCGATGGGCGCTTCGGCGGGCGCCTTGCTGCCCAAGGCGGGGCCGTGGATGGAAGCAGTGAAACGCTTTTTCGGCGTACTGCTGATCGCGGTGGCGATCTATCTGCTGTCGCCGGTGATTCCGACGGCCGCGCAGATGCTGGCGTGGGCGGCCCTGCTGATTGTCAGCGCAGTGTATCTGCGGGTGATCGACCCGTTGCCCCAGCACGCGCACGGATTTCAGCGCTTGGCCAAAGGTATGGGGGTTATCGCCTTGCTGGCTGGCGCGGCGTACCTGGTTGGCGCGTTGTCGGGCGCGAAAGATATTCTGCGTCCGCTGTCCGTCGTTATGCTACCTAATGAAACGCCAGCCCCGGCCGTCAGCGCGCCGTTGTTCAAGCGCGTGGCAAACGGCGTGGAACTGGATGCCGCGGTTAAAGCTGCCGCCGGCCGGCCGGTGCTGCTCGATTTTTATGCCGACTGGTGCGTGTCGTGCAAAGAGATGGAGAGCTTTACCTTTAGCGATGCCAAAGTAAAGCAGCGCCTCGCGGGTATGATCAAGCTGCAGGCCGACGTTACAGCCAACAATGCGGAGGATCAGGCGTTGCTCAAACGCTTTCGCCTGTTCGGTCCGCCGGGGATTATTTTCTTTGATAAAAATGGTAAAGAAATCAATGGGTTACGTGTAATTGGTTTTCAGAATGCAGAAAAATTCACCGGCGTTCTGGATGAAGTGTTGAAATTTTGATTTTTCATTCATCTTTTCCTATTTTTACACTATCTATCGTTAACTTACGGTAAAAATTGTCAAACAATATCGTCAGATACTCCCTGTACGCGTTAATCGCACTATTGGCATTTGGCGCAGGGGTTTGGATGAGTACGCGCCAAACTGCTGCGCCCGAAGTCACTGCAGCCGAAGCGCTATATGCGATAACCTTGCCGGACCTGCAAAACAAGCTGCAGAAGATAGATCAGTGGCGTGGCAAAGTCGTGGTGGTCAATTTTTGGGCGACCTGGTGTGCGCCTTGTCGTAAAGAAATCCCGATGTTTGTTAAAATGCAGGAGAAACATGGATCTAAGGGATTGCAGTTTGTTGGTATCTCCATAGATCAGGTTGATAAAACAGCGGAATTTGCGCGTAACTTCGATGTTAACTACCCCAACTTAATCGGCACGTTCGATGCTGTTGAGATATCCCGGCTAGCCGGTAACCAGCAGAGAGCATTGCCGTATACGGTGATTCTGGATCGTCAGGGAAGAATTTCGGCCACCGAGTTAGGGGGGCTGACCCAGGAAAAGCTGGAAGCACTGGTTAATCCTCTACTTTAGGTCTATTGCACACGTTCAAAACTCGCTAAGTTCGTTTAAAGTGTTATTATCTTCTGTCTAGTCTGAATCAACTGCGGCTGCAGGAAGTTCATACCAGGTCCGGTAATATGAACCAGAATATACTACTGCTAAACGGCCCCAATCTGAATCTGCTAGGCATGCGCGAGCCGCAAATTTATGGTGGCGACACACTGCCGGCGATTGAGGCACGCATGCAAAAACTTGCATTCGATGCCGGCGCGACGCTGGCGGTATTTCAAAGCAACGGCGAGTCGGATTTGGTCAATCGCATCCAGCAGGCGGCGTGCGAACATGTCGATTTCATCATCATAAACCCCGCGGCCTATACGCACACCAGCGTCGCCATGCGCGATGCGCTGGCGGCGGTGCGTATTCCTTTCATTGAGGTGCATCTGTCAAATGTGTTCGCGCGCGAGGAATTCAGGCATCGTTCCTACTTCAGCGATATCGCCGTGGGCAGCATCAGCGGCCTCGGCGCCAAGGGCTATGAGCTAGCGCTTGCTTACGTTTTGCGTCACAAAGCGAATGATTAGTAAAAATGGAGTAAAACCATGGACTTACGAAAAGTAAAAACGCTTATCGATTTGGTCCAGCAATCCGGAATCTCCGAGCTCGAAATCCAGGAAGGCACGGAGCGCGTGCGTATCAGCCGCGGACCCTTAGCCCAAATCGCGGTCGGCGCGCCAGCCGTGGCAAGCGTGCCTCAGGTGCTCTCACACGCGCTGACGGCGGCGCCAGAAGCGGCTGCAGAAGCGTCCACCGCAGCGCAGGACCATCTGCTTAAATCGCCGATGGTCGGCACCTTTTATCGCGCGCCCTCGCCCGGCGCTAAAGCATTTGTCGAAGTCGGCCAGACGGTAAAGGCGGGTGACGCCGTATGCGTCATCGAAGCCATGAAACTGCTGAATGAGATAGAAGCCGATCAGGATGGCGTGATCAAGGAAATCCTCGTCGAAAACGGACAGCCGGTGGAATATGGGCAACCTTTGATCAGGATTGAAAGACAGGACTCAGGAATGAGGACTTAGGACTGAGCAACCCCCTTCGATCGAGCTGAACCCTCAGTCCTCAGTCCTCAGTCCTGTCTTTCAATCCTGCCCTCAAATGTTTGGAAAAATCCTCATCGCCAACCGGGGCGAAATCGCCTTGCGCATCCAGCGTGCCTGCCGCGAGATGGGCATTAAAACCGTGGTGGTGCATTCCGAAGCGGACGCCGAAGCGAAATACGTCAAGCTTGCCGACGAGTCGGTCTGCATCGGTCCGGCGGTGTCGAGCGCGAGTTATCTCAATGTGCCGGCGATCATCAGCGCGGCGGAAGTGACGGATGCCGAAGCCATACATCCGGGCTACGGCTTCCTCGCAGAAAATGCCGACTTCGCCGAGCGCGTTGAGAAAAGCGGCTTTGTGTTTATCGGCCCGCGCGCGGAAACCATCCGCTTGATGGGCGATAAGGTGAGCGCCAAAAACGTCATGAAAAAATCCGGCGTGCCGGTGGTGCCCGGCACCGATTCCGCGCTGCCCGAAGATGCCAAAGAAATCATTAAAATTGCGCGCGAAATCGGCTACCCGGTCATTATTAAATCGGCCGCTGGCGGCGGCGGACGCGGCATGCGCGTGGTGAAAACCGAAGCGGCGCTGCTCAATGCCGCCAATATCACGCGCGCCGAAGCCCAGGCGGCGTTCAATAATTCGACGATTTACATGGAAAAATTTCTGGAGCGCCCGCGCCACATTGAAATTCAGGTGATTGCCGATAAGCATAAAAACGCACTTTATCTGGGCGACCGCGATTGCTCAATGCAGCGCCGCCATCAAAAAATTATCGAAGAAGCGCCCGCGCCGCAGCTCAACGCGCGCGCGCGCGCGCGTCTCGGCGAACGCTGCGCCGATGCCTGCCGCAAGATAGGCTACGAAGGTGCGGGCACCTTTGAGTTTTTGTACGAGGGCGGCGAGTTCTTCTTCATCGAAATGAACACGCGCCTGCAGGTGGAGCATCCGGTCACGGAAATGATCACCGGGCTCGATATTGTGCAGATGCAGATACGCATCGCCGCCGGCGAAAAACTCGCGCTGCGCCAGCGCGAGGTCGAACTCAGCGGGCACTCCATCGAATGCCGCATCAACGCCGAAGACCCGTACAAATTCACGCCATCGCCGGGACGCATCACCTCGTTGCACATGCCCGGCGGTCCCGGCATCCGCGTGGACTCGCACGCCTACAGCGGCTACGTCGTGCCGCCGCACTACGATTCGCTGATCGGAAAAATAATCGCCTACGGCGATACGCGCGAGCAGGCGATTGCACGGCTATCCATCGCGTTATCGGAAATCGTGATTGAAGGCATCAAGACCAATATCCCGCTGCATCAGGATTTGCTGCGCGACGCGGCGTTTTTGCGCGGCGGCACCAGCATTCATTATCTGGAAGAAAAATTGGCGAAACTGGTAAAAGCAGAGTAACACCGGCCGCAGGTGCAAATGGTGAAACGTGAAGTATTGTTCTTCTATTGCTGTGCCCGATGCCCTGGCAAGCCGTAGTCCTGATCGTTGACGAGCGCTGCGTCGAAAGGCTCTCCGACGCGCTACTCGAAAGCGGCGCGTTGTCGGTGGATGTTTCCGATGCCGCCGCCGGCACCACCGGCGAGCGGCCCTTGTTCGCAGAACCCGGTAGTGCGCCCGCAGGGAATTGGCCGGTTAATCGCTTGGTCGCGCTTTTCAATGAAGACGCCGCGCTGGCAAGCCTGGTGCCCGCCGCGCTGCAGGCGTGCGCGTTGCCGGCGGCCACGCCGTACCGCATTGAGCGAGTAAACGATCAGGACTGGGTGCGGCTCACGCAAGCGCAATTCACACCGCAAAAAGTATCCCGGCGCTTGTGGGTGGTGCCGACCTGGCACGAGGTGGTGGACACTGCCGCCATTAACATTCGCCTCGATCCGGGCCTGGCTTTCGGTACCGGCACGCATCCGACCACGCGGCTGTGTTTGCGCTGGCTGGACGCCAATCTGCAAGCGGGCGCATCCGTGATCGACTATGGTTGCGGCTCCGGCATACTCGCTGTCGCCGCCATGAAACTGGGCGCTGCCCGCGTGTCGGGCGTGGATATCGATGAACAAGCGCTGCTTGCCGCACGCCACAATGCCAAACAAAATCACACCGAGATAGCTTTTTTTGCGGCTGCCGACGCGGTGAAATCGCCGGCCAACGTGGTCGTGGCCAACATCCTCGCCAACCCCTTGACCGTACTGGCGCCCCTGCTCGCACGCCTGACGCTGCCCGCGGGATGGGTGGTGTTGTCTGGCATACTTACAGCGCAAGCCGATGCCGTGCGCGAGGCGTATCGCCGCTGGTTTGATATGCGGATCACCGAAGCAGAAGACGAATGGGTTTTGCTCGCCGGTGTGAAAAAGTAAAATACGGAAAAAGGCCAAGGTAGAAACCGCCCATGTCGATGGTGACCCAATGTCCGCACTGCACCACTGCGTTTAACGTCACGCCCGATCAATTGTTCGAGCGAGACGGGCGCGTGCGCTGCGGCAGTTGCCGCAAGGTGTTTGACGGGCTGGTGAATTTGACATCGCTCGAAGCGTTGCAGGCCGGTGTGCCGCCGCCGCTGGCTGAAGCGAGCGATGCCGCCCTGCAGGCAGCGCCGGCAAATGCAGCAGCGCCGCACACCCCGGCGCCGCGCGGATTTACACCGCGAAACTGGCCGATGCTGCCGGATGTGCCGATGGTTCCCCTGCCGCCGCTGCCCATGGAGGATGCCGGGCGTGCAATACACGCCGCGCCAGCACCCGCACGTGCGTCACGCACGCATGCCACCAGCGTGCCGGATAGCGCGCCACGCGAGCCACAACAAATCCAGGTCAGCGCGGATGAAGCCACGCCTCTGCCCACGGCGCATCGCGCCCGCTGGCCATGGGCGCTCGCGGCGGTGGTTGCCGGCGTGGCCTTGTGCGCGCATGTGCTTTACACTTTTCGCAGCGAAGTCGCGGCGCATTTTCCCGGTGTAAAACCGGCGCTCACCCAAATGTGTATATGGGCGCATTGCACGGTCCCCGCCCTGCAACGGCCTGCGGTATTGAATATTCTGGCGTCTGATTTGTTGATTGTGGACCAGGCCAAGCCCCATTTGGTGCAGTTAATCGTAACCATGCAAAATCAATCCGCGCTCGACATCGGCTATCCGGCGATAGACCTTGCGTTGAACGACAAGTTTGATCACGTGGTGGCGCGCCGCGTGTTCTTGCCCCACGAGTATCTGCGTGGCGCCGACGCGCAAAAAAACGTGATTGCGGCGAGTGTGACCACCACCGTGCGCGTAGATCTCGACGTGAGCGAGTTAGCCGCCGGCGGATTTGCGTTGCTGTTGATAGCCGCGCCCCAAACATGACATGGGCAACGTTGAGCGTTGAGCGTAACCCCGTCGTGCGTGCCGCGCACGCCCAACGCTCAAAGCCAATCCCCCAACGCCAGTGGCATTCATGCCGGAAAGTCCGCACAAAGGCAAAACAGGGCTGCGCCGAATCTACAACGCGCTGTTCATTGTGAATGCGGGGTATTGGGTCGCGTGCGAGGCGCATTACGCGCGTTGTTATAATGCACGGACTTTATTGGAGGCCTAACAGGAATATTGATGTCTACGCTGATTTGCGGATCCATTGCTTACGACACCATCATGGTGTTCAAAGACCAGTTCAAGAACCACATTCTGCCCGACAAGCTGCACATATTGAATGTCGCGTTTCTGGTGCCCGACATGCGCCGCGAGTTCGGCGGTTGCGCCGGCAACATCGCGTATAACCTGAAGTTGCTGGGCGGCGACCCGTTGATCATGGCTACCGTCGGTGACGATCACCAGCCGTACACTGCGCGCCTCGACCAGCTGGGGCTGGCGCGTACCCATGTGCGGCTGGCACACGGCTCATTCACTGCACAGGCGTTTATTACCACCGATCTCGACGACAATCAGATTACCGCGTTTCATCCGGGGGCAATGAATTTTTCACATCAAAACCATGTGCAGGACGCCACCGGCGTGACGCTCGGCATCGTCTCCCCCGACGGCCGCGATGGCATGCTTCAGCACACGCGCGAGTTTCAAGAAGCAGGCATACCGTTCATCTTCGATCCGGGCCAGGGCTTGCCGATGTTTAGCGGCGAAGAGTTGATGAACTTCATGCACCACGCTGATTATGTAACGGTGAATGACTATGAAGCCGAGCTTTTGCAACAGCGCACCGGCCAATCACTGGAACAACTCGCGGGCCAGGTGCAGGCACTGATCGTGACGCTCGGCGCCAAAGGCGCAGTGATTTATGCCCATGGGAAAACGTTTGATATTCCGTGCGTCAAGCCCGCAGCGGTGCTCGATCCCACGGGTTGCGGCGATGCGTTTCGCGCGGGCCTTTTGTACGGCATTGCCCACGGCATGGAGTGGCCGGTTAGCGGCCGGCTGGGCTCGTTATTGGGTGCGCTCAAGATCGCGCAACGCGGACCGCAAAATCACACCTTCACACGTGATGCCATCGCCGCGCTGTATCAGACAAATTTTGGCGCTGCACTGTGGTAGTCAAAGCGAATGAGAGTTACACCCGGCTCACGCGTCCGCATCCACACTGAAACACGCGCCGGTCTTCGAGCCGCATCGCGGTCAGTTTGCGGCCCCACACGCAACCCGAATCGAGGCCGATCACATCGGGGCGCAGCAGCACACCGAGGGACGCCCAGTGGCCGAACAGCACCGGCGTGCCGGCACTGGCGCGTCGCGGTACCTCGTACCACGGCATGAAGCCCGCCGGCATGTTTACCGGCGCCAATTTGTGGGTGAATTCCATGTCGCCTTGCGCGGTACACAGGCGCATGCGTGTCAACGCATTGACAATCACGCGCAGCCGCTCGTCACCGGCGAGATCGTCGCGCCATGCGCTGGGTTTGTTGCCGTAGAGCGGACGCAGAAACGCATCATGATCTTTGCCGCGCAGCACCGTTTCGACTTCGCCGGCGAGCGCGAGCGCTCGGGAGATCGTCCACTGCGGCAGCAGGCCCGCATGCACCATCGCGTAGCCGTTGCCGGTGTGCATCAATTTTTGCTGGCGCAGCCAGTGCAGCAGTTGTTCGCGGTCGGGCGCTTCGAGGATGTCGCTCAAGGTGTCGCCGGGATACTGTTTGGTATAGCCGGAAGCCGCCACCAGCAGATGCAGATCATGATTGCCGAGTATCGACACCGCGGCGTCGCCCAAACTGATGATAAAGCGCAAGGTTTGCAGCGACTGCGGTCCGCGATTCACCAGGTCGCCGACAAACCACACGTGATCGCGCGGCGGATCGAAATGGATGACATCGAGCAGGCGCCGCAGGGCGTCGTGGCAGCCCTGAATGTCACCGATGGCGTAGGTAGCCACTGTTTCCTTCAACACAAAAAGCGCGGAGTGCCGCGCCTTTTTGCGCAATGCGTTTCACGTTATTTCGCTTGCGACACCATGTAATCGACCGCGGCTTTTACATCCGCATCGGCGAGACTCAAATTGCCACCCTTGGGCGGCATGGCATTTTTGCCTTTGATCGCACTGGTTAGCAGCGTGGCGGCACCTGCACCCAATCGTGGCGCCCATGCCGCTTTGTCGCCCAACTTCGGCGCGCCGGCAACACCGGCGGCATGACAGGCCTGGCAGCTTGCGTCATAAACGGCTTTGCCACTGACGGCGGGTGCGGCTTTACCTGCGTCCGCGGCGGCTGCCGCGACTACCACCGGCGCCGGCACTAACGGCGACGGGCCTTTTTCGATGTCCGGCGTGCTGCCCACCGGCTTAATGCGTTCGGCCACGGCCTTGTCGGATAGCCCCGGGGCAGCGCGGGATTTTTCGCTACCCATCACGAAATGGATAATCGTAAAAATCGCCGCAATCGGCACCACGAACGCCAGCACTACCACCACAATCAACTGCGTCGGGGTTTTGATGAAGCCGCCATCGTCGGCGGAATGGCTGGTGGAAGGTGCGTCGCTCATTGCTGGTCTCTTTATTTAAGTGCGCTAAAACAACGGATTATAACGTGTGCCCGAGGGCCGGTAAAAGGAACTATTTTAACAAGCGTGCGGACAGCCAGTCCGCCATGTAGTCGGTGCCGACTTGCCGATTATCTACCTGGCAATGTTCGGCGCCGCCTTCGTCCTCGTCGAATATTTTAAGTGTTTTGTCCTGCGAACCGACGTTAGCGTGTAGCTGGTGCGCCACTGCGCGTGGCGTGAGCTTGTCCTGCGTGCCCCACATAATCAGGAAGGGACACTTGATCTTGTCGGCGACGCCGGCGAGTGTGAAGTTTTTGACTTTCTCCATCGCGGTATCCATATCCGGCGTGCCGAGCACCCACGGCAACTGGAAGTGTGACGATGCGACGCTGTTGTAATCCGCTTTCATCGCCGCCCAGCGCTGCTGCCACACCGCGTGATAATCGTAATGCGGTCCCCACGCCACGCAGGCAGCGTAGCGCGGCTCGAACGCGGCTGCGCGCGGCGCGTAGTAACCGCCGGCGCTGTAGGCCATGATCGCGACGCGTTTGGCGTCGACGTCATCGCGCCTGGCGACGAATTCGTAGGCGGGCGTGCCTGCGGCCTCGTAGTCGTAACGCGCCGGCAGGTTGCGCAGACGCAGCGCCTCGCCCTGCCCGGGGCCGTCGATCGCCAGGGTGTGAAATCCGCGGTACGCCAGTTCGGCGCCGGCAAACAACACGCTCATCTCCTTGCAGTTATCGAGACCGTCGAACAGCACCACGGTGGGCGCCGGGCCTTTGGCGAAGGGCGACTTGAGAAAATACGCAGGCAGTGCTGTGCCCTCGTACGGCACATCGACGATTTCCAGATTGGGATAACGGCGCTTTAGTCCTTCCTGAAAGCAGCGCAGTGCCTTGCGGTAGATGGCGGTTTTGAGCTCGCCCGGCGGCACCATGCGCTCGCCGGTGTAGTAATAGTTGCCCGCGCGCAGGTAGTTGTTTCCCGCGGTGGCGCTATTGCCGGCCTTCGCCGCCGCATCGCCTGCCGCCGCCACCTTATCGGCGACCGCGCACCATTCTTCGTGCCAGGCATTCCCCGCATTGGGCTCGCCCGCGCGCTGGTGAAGCTTTTGCACGATCCAGTCGATTTCGCCGAGCGCCACCGCGCCATAGGGCGCCATGCCCTTGCACACCAGCGTGGCGTTCGACCATTGAAAATTTTGTGGGAAGCTGTGGATCCAGTTGCCAGGGTAATACATGATGTCTCCGGTGGATTTCGTTGTCCATGGTGCATGCATGATAGCAAGGACCTAACCCGGGTCTGGACTTTCAATTATAACCAAATGTTTTTAAAAGATTTTTTATAGAGTGCCTGCGGCCGGTTCATGCGTGCGAGGTATGTGTGGGCGTTGCAGGCATGCGCCAGGCGCCGCACGCACGCCGACGCTATAATGACGCCCGCACCACACAAGGAATGAAAAGTTGAATCCAACCGTTGCGATCGTTGCACAGGGCGCCATGGGCGCCGGCATAGGCGCGCGCCTGGTGGAGCGCGGCCTGCGTGTCATCACCTCACTCGCCGGGCGTAGTGGCGCCAGTGCCAAGCGGGCCCACGCTGCCGGCATGGTCGCAGTCTCCGACCAGGAATGCGCTCAAGCGGATTTCTTCCTGTCGATCTGTCCGCCGAGCGATGCGCTGGCACTGGCGCAGAAGATGGCGGCGTTGATCGCTCCCGGCAGCAAAAAGCCGATCTACGTCGATTGCAATGCGGTGAGTCCGCCGACCAAAGTTGTGATCGGTAACGTCATCCTTAAGGCCGGCGCGCCGTTTGTCGATGTCGGCATCATCGGCTTGCCACCGAAGGAGGGCCACAGCCCGTTTCTGCACGCCTCCGGTCCCGACGCAGAGAAATTTGGCGTACTCAACGACTTCGGTATTAAGGTCAACGTGATCAACGGCCCGATCGGAGCTGCTTCCGCTCTGAAGATGTCCTACGCCGGCATTACCAAGGGCACCACTGCGCTCGGATCGATGATGATGCTGGCCGCGACCCGTGCCGGTGTCGCCGACAAGCTGCGCGGCGAGCTCGAGCGCAGTCACCCGGCGTTCATCGCGAACTTCCAGCGCGCGGTACCGGACATGTTCGACAAAGCCTATCGCTTCGTCGGCGAGATGCAGGAGATCGCAGACTTTGTCGGCGAGGACAAGCAGGCCGAGCAGATGTACCTGGCCATCGCCGATTTCTACACGCGAATCGCAGCCGACCATGAAGGCAAGCATGAAGAGACCGGCGCACTCGCAGCGTTCCTGAAGAAAAAGGACTAGCGGTCATCGATCTGATCGCCGGCCAGGTCGCGATGATGACCGACAGCCTGTCGAGTGTGATACCCCAGGTGCGGGCCGGCAAACTCCGCGCGCTCGGCGTGTCCAGCGCGCGTCGTGCCGCCGCCGCGCCCGACATCCCGACCATCGCCGAGGCGGGAGTGCCCGGCTACGAGTCGGGGCAGTGGTACGGTCTGTTCGCGCCGGCAGGGACTGCGCAGGAAATCATCGTCTGGCTGCACCGCGAAGCCACTGTCATACTGCGCGCGGCGAACATCAGGGAACGGCTCGCTGCAGACGGCCTCGAGGTGGTCGCGAGCTCGCCGGAAGAGTTTGCCGCGTTGATCAAGGCAGACATCGAGAAATGGACAAAGGTGGTGAAAGCCAAGGGCATCCGCCTAATGTGACCGGGAGTCGCTCCTTCGGCCGCGTAGCGCTGTACGCTCATCATTAGTTAGGCCGCGAGCCTTAAACGCAGGTTCTTGCCAAGTACGGTGGCAGCCTTGCTGATGGTTGAAAGTGTAATAGACGGATCGCTCTCATCAAGCAAACGGCGGATCACCGCCCGACTGGTATGCATCCGCCTTGCCATTTCAGCCTGACTTACTTTGGCCTTGGTCATGGCTTGTTGGAATTCCCAGGCGAGCACGCGCTTGAGGGCGAGCGCGGTCGCGTCTTCCAAGCGGCCTTCCTCGCGCAAAAAGTCCTCAAAGTCGCTGCCGATGTGCGGATGGGCTTTTTTGCCTGCCATGTCTGCTCCTTTCCCTATTTCAAAAGCGCTTTGCGCTTTCTTGCAGTTTTCAAATCCGGCTGCGGGGTCTTGCGGCTTTGCTTGATGAAACCGTGCAACAGCACCGCCTCGCCCGCCACGACCGTAAACAGAACCCGTGCGATCCGATTGGAAAAATCGGTTCGGATTTCCCATAGTCCATTTTCCATCTTGCGTACCAGCGGCATTCCCACCGGCCAGCCGAACTGCATCGTGCGGAGGTCATCGCCAATTGCCTTGCGTTCCTCCTTCGATAGCTCCTGCAACCACCTTCGGACAGGTTCACTGCCGCTGTCCGTGCGGAAAAACTTAACCGTGAGCTTTTATTTTTCCATTTGAGAAGTGTATCAAAATAAATACACCATGCCCACCCGCAGCCCGCGCTGAGCCACGGTAAATGAGCGCGCGCTGGGGCTGCACCTGCTCGTGCTGCGCTTACTGTAAAAGAACAACGCCCGCGCAACGCGGGCGTTGGGCGAGGCGTTTCAATTCTTATTCGAGCCTGGCCCCTTTGATTGCACGGAGTTATACAATGGGTGTCATGTTTCCCGACTGGATGAAAGGGCTTTCCTGACGTGCAAAGCGCGGGTTGTTAGTCGGCGGCTATTCTCTGAGATAAATACTTCTGGCGCGCGCTATACCGCTTCGGTGACGACAGCAGGCATTTCGTCCCACTGCCGTCCGCGATACTCCCGGCCGTTTGCTTTCTTTGAACGCTTCTCGCCGTCCGATCCCCATGCGCCCCACTGTTTGAAGAAAAATGCCACTCCTGATTGGGCACACTGCCGATTGACGCTATCCACCCACTCCTGGCGCATCGGTCGGGCCCTGACACCAGACTCGCCACCGACAATCACCCAGTGAATGCCCGTCAATTCGATGCGGCCCAAGTCTTCGAGTAGAGGCTCGACCGACAGGAATCTGACCTTGGCGTCTATCGTTCGAAGAATATCGATACGCGGAACACCGTGTTTGCGATTTTCCACCGACACGCCCAGCCAGGCGTTTGATGGAATCTCGATATCGCGGCAAAACGCCGCCATGCGATCCGCACGCTTCGTAAGCACCTGGAAAGTATGTTGCGGCGCGCGCGCGATTACGTCGAACACGCGACGGATGTATTCGAATGAAACTTTCTCATGGAACAGGTCCGACATGGAATTCACAAAGTACACGGTCGGCTTGCGGCGCTCCAATGGCTCAGCCAGACGCTCCGGTATCAGTGTAAGACGAAATCCGTTTTCGTACCCATGCACGTTCATGGCCTTCAGTCGCCGTGCCATGGTTTCCGCGTAACAATGCTTGCACCCGGGCGAAACCTTGGTACAACCCACTGTCGGATTCCAAGTCTGTTCGGTCCATTCAATCCGGCTTTGTGTACTCATTGCTCACCTCCTGTAGGCCCGGAGCAACTCATGCTTGATAAACGACGGCTCCCTTCCGCGATAGGCGGCGGGAATAGGTCGGGTATCGCGGCGATCCGGCATAGAGGCTTTTCCTTGACTAGCGAACGAACGTTCGGTATCGTAACGCTATGGCGAAGGATGGTCAATATCTGGCGAAACTACAGGACTATTACACCCGGCACAGGGTGTTGCCCTCGTACGCCTCAATTGGCGCCTTGGTCAGTCTCAATTCGAAGGCATCGGTTGCGGGAATGGTGCTGCGGCTGAAATCTGAAGGCTTTCTCGAAAGCTCTCCTGATCGGCGGCTAAAGCCAGGCAAACGTTTTTTCGAGCGCCCCATCGCAGAGAGCGTTCGCGCCGGACTTCCCCATCCGGCAGCGGATTCCGGGCCGGAGATGCTGCGTATCGACGAGTATCTGGTCACGCATCCGTCCCGTACGGTTCTGGTCACGGTCAAAGGCGACTCGATGATCGATGCCGGCATTCACCACGGCGACACGGTCATCGTCGAAAAGCGCACCTCGGCGAATGCGGGCGACATTGTCGTTGCGATCCTTGACAACGAATTCACGCTCAAGCGGCTGGGCCGGGAGAAGGGCCGCGTCGTGCTGCTGCCGGAGAACAAGGCTTATCCGGTGATTCGTCCCAAAGGCGACGCCGAGATTTTCGGGGTAGTAGTGGGGCTTTTCAGGAAGTACTGACGGTAGCTAATTGATAATAGATAGGAGCCATACCATGATGTCTGTTGGCGTGCAGGTTCAAATGTTTCCATTAAACTGAAAGCGATTTGCCCTTGCCACCGTGTCTTGTTAGAATTTAGAACTACTACCCCGGTGGCTTCGGCTGCCGGGCGCGGGGCCTCCTCTGGAGGCCCTTGCTTTTTGTGGAGTAGAACGAAATGCCACAGCCGCCCTTACGCACCATCGTCTACGTTGACGGTTTCAAAAAGGTTCAGACGTCAATCTCGCCTTGCATGTTCTCAATGACGCTTGGGCGTTTATTGAAATCGCTGACCCGTAGGACGCGCAGAACACAATCCGAGCCAGCCTTCAAAAAGGAACAAAACCATGAGCGAAGAATTTCCCGTCGATTCACACGGCAAGATCATCGTTTTCGGGGCGAAGCAGATTCGTCGAATTTGGCACGATGAGCAGTGGTTCTTCTCAGTCGTAGACATCATCGACGCGCTGATCGACAGCGACAATCCCCGCGACTACTGGTACCGCATGAAGCGCCGCGAGAAGGAATCTTCGGGAATCGAGTTGTCGACACTTTGTCGACAACTGAAATTAACCTCCGCTGACGGAAAAAGTTACAAGACTGATGCGGTCAACACCGAAGCTGCTTTCCGCATCATCCAATCCATCCCCAGCCCCAAGGCCGAGCCGTTCAAGCGCTGGCTGGCACAGGTCGGTTACGAGCGCGTCCAGGAAATCGAGAATCCGGAGCTTGCCCAGCAGCGAATGCGTCAACTCTTCAAGGAGAAAGGCTACCCAGACGACTGGATCGAGAAGCGCGTCCGTGGCATCGCGGTGCGCGATGAGCTGACCGGAGAATGGCAGAAACGCGGCATTGCAGACCAGAAAGACTTTGCCATCCTTACTTCTGAAATCTCCAAGGCGACTTTCGGCGTCACGCCTTCTGATTACAAGAAACTCAAGGGGCTCAAACGCGAGAACCTTCGTGACCACATGACCGACCTGGAGTTGATTTTCACCATGCTCGGCGAAGCCGCTACTACCGAGATCGCCCGCAATAAAGACGCGCAAGGTTTTAATCAAAATCAGCTCGTAGCGCGTGACGGCGGCAGCGTTGCAGGCAACGCCCGTCGTCAGCTTGAAGCCAAGTCAGGTCGCAAGGTCATCACCCGCGACAACTACCTTACCGACAAACCCAAGCGTAAACTTTCACCCACGTCGGAGTAATCATCCGCATAGCTAAAAAAATCACCACGCCGAGGTGGGCAAGCTGCGCATTTCGGATTACGCTTGTTGAGTTTATCGGTATTCAGGCATTCAGAAATCGGCCGCGCTATACTGAGCGTCGCAAAAGGAGTAACCATGGAACTCTCTGCTGTTCTGACACCCGCCGTAGAAGGCGGCTTTGTTGCGCTAAATCCGGAAACAGGTACCACTACGCAGGGTGAGACTGTTGAGGAAGCGCTTGCGAATTTGCGTGAAGCTACCGAGCTCTTTCTTGAGGAGTTTCCGTTAACGGTGACGGGGCGCGCTCTGCTCACAACGTTCCATGTAGCCGTGCATGCCTAGTTTGCCGGTGGTTTCGGGTGCGGAAACGGTGCGCGCCCTTCAGCGACTCGGTTTTGTTGTTGTGCGCCAGCGTGGCAGTCACATCGTTCTTCGTCGTGCATCTCAGGGTTGCGTTGCGCCTACCGTCGAGCATTTTAATCATGTCAAACGCACACAGTGAACAAGAACATTTGGACTTGACTTTTAGCTTGAACGGCAGCCCGGTAAAAGAGTTATTCGGATTCCCTCAAAAATGACAGCCGACGATTCTGATGACACATCAACGTCTGCCGGAGACTGCTTTGAGGCGGCCGTGAAGTTCATTCAAGATGCAACGGTGTTGGAGTGGCCGGATGACTACCATCTTGTGCACGGAAATGTTGCTGCATTACGGCAAGATGATGCGGTAAACCATGCCTGGGTGGAAGAGGGTGAGGTCGTGCATGAGGTAAGCAACGGTCGTAATCTTGCATTCTTCAGGCAAGCGTATTACGACCAACACTGCGTCACAAACATTCGCAAATACACTGTCGCGGAAGCCCTGCGCCTTTGTGTTGAGCATGGGCATACCGGGCCGTGGGACTGACGGGGCGCTCGCAGGGCAAGTTGTCGTCCGGAACAGCATAAGTAGATTGCTGTGATTTTTGCGATAACGACAAATAATGGCGACTAAAAGTAGCGTGACTAATGCGTGAGATGATATGAATTGCGCGACTGGTGTCGTGCCTTGCACAAATAAGCGACCTAGAAAGTACTGTAATAAATATATTTAAAAACAAATACTTACATGTTATTTCGTGTCTGACCCTAAATGTAAAACGACCGTTGAAGATCTTTTGACGGTGCGAGGACTCGGCTATAAAACGCTGTACGAGTTGAATGCGTGGAGAAGGCCCAGCACAAAAGACGAGTGTGCATGCGTTGCCGCCTGGCTCCAGACGAAACAAGCGTCGTTACTCTTTACGCGCAAAGGCAGCGAGCTATATCGCGCCGTTTTGCTGGCCGACCCAAACAATCAAGTGGCAAATCTTTGCAGGTCCGACATCTTGGAAACGCTCTATCCTACCAAGCGACGGGCGTAATATGCACGGGTGCCAGTCGGGTTCGTCATTTCTACGTCTGTCCGCTCGCGGGAAGGCGATGCATGAATCCGAAAGCGTTATAAACAAATAGCCAACGTGAAACTTATAGTCGAATTTCAAAAGTTTTTGGAAGATGTGGTCAATCTAAACGCCACGAGAATTACGACGTTAGTTACGCGCGTGGAGAGCATCGAGTCATTTCTGCTTGATAGCGATCTAGAAGTGCGGATTCAGCGCTTCAGTACACAAGGGTCCTGGGCGCACAAAACAATCATTACCCCTCCCGGCGATGGCGGCTTCGATGCGGATTTGCTTGCTTTTGTCGAGCCTATGCCTGGTTGGGAAGCTGCCGATTATGTGATTGCCTTTCACAAAGCATTTCTTGAATCGGGAGTTTACAAAGATAAAGTGACGCTTGGTACACGCTGCATCACTCTCGATTACGCTGGCGATTTTAATATCGACATAGTGCCATGTGTTGTAGCGCGACCCGGCGCAATCACAACATATGAAGTATGCAATCGCACGGACAACGAGTTTGAACCGACAGATTCAGAAGCTTATACGGCATGGGTTGAAGAGCGAAATACTTGGACCGGCCAACACAAGTTACGCGAAGTGACTCGCTTGCTGAAATATCTTCGTGACGTGAAGCTAACATTTACCTGTAAGTCGATCTTGCTTACTACGCTACTTGGCGAACGCATCACGCAGGTCGATGTTTTCTTTCAGAACACGGAGTTTCCCGATCTTCCAACAGCCTTCCGAACATTGGTTGGCCGTCTAGATGATTATTTGCAAGCTCATGCAGACTTGCACGACGTGTGCAATCCCGTTCTACCCAGCGAGAGCTTTATTCGCCATTGGGATGATGACAAGTATGACAATTTTCGTGAGATGGTCCATAAATATCGTGGCTGGATAGACGACGCATATTTGGAATCCGACGAAGCGGTAAGTCTTACTAAGTGGCAAAGGATATTCCAGGATGAATTTGGCAAAAGCAGCAACGCGGTCGCAAAGATAGCTGAGAATGCTATTGTCCCCGTGTCAGTGGATGCACGCCAATTTCGCGACGCCGTGGAAGTCGTCAAACGGCACGGTTCGGCTGTACTCGCCGGTGTGCGCCAAATGCTTCCGTGGATGAAAGTGCCACAATGGCGTATGGCGATCAGCCAGCGCGTTCTAATTCGTGCAACCTCTCACATGGACCGCAGCGGCAGTACGGCCATTGGTCTGGTCTTATCGGGACAAATTTTGGCTGCAAGCATTCATTTGCTTTTCGAGGCTCAAACGTCTAATGGAATTCCATACGCATCAATCAAAGATTCCGACGTGCAGTGGCAGGTTGTAAATACCGATCGAGCGGCGTGGCTCGCGGATAGTTTACGAGGGGGATTCTATTCGTCTAAACCTCGCGGCAAACGCTGGGAATCAACGCTATACCGAGGAGTGCACTGGGTGCAGGCCTTTGTTATTCGCCGCCGTGACCGGACCTGCGTGGCATGCAGCGAACGATTCTTCATAGTAATTGGATAAATTATGGTTAGCCCCACCTCAAGAGCCGTGATTTGGTCCCGCGCCGCAGGACGCTGTCAATATCCTGGCTGTAATGAATCGCTAATCGGTGACTTACTGAGCGGGAAAGAAGATGCCAATTTCGGGTTTATAGCGCATATCATCGCCGATAGAGCCACTGGCCCGCGGGGCGATCCTATTCGTTCGCCGTTGCTAGCGGACAAGCCGGCCAATTTATTGTTGTTGTGTTACCCACACCATAAACTCATTGACGTTGACGATCGAGACGCACATACCGAGCAGCGACTTTTGGATATCAAGGCGGCGCACGAAGAGCGTATTCGCATTGTCACTGGTATTGCTTTTGATCGTGCCTCACATGTCCTTCGGTATGGTGCCAAGATTGGCGCTCAAGATTCGCTGGTTTCGTTTGGTCGCGTTGCGCTCGCGATGCTTCCCGATCGGTATCCGGTAAATGGGAATTCGATAGGGATCGAAATCGTTGGGAGTTCCGCGCAAGATCACGAAGATACATTTTGGGAAACTGAACGCGTGAATTTGGGGCGTCAATTCGAGGCTAAAATTAAACCTCTTATTGAAAGTCGCGAGATCGCGCACCTATCGGTCTTTGCCCTTGCGCCGATTCCACTCCTTATGGAATTAGGCCGTCTACTCTGCGATATTGTCCCGGCCGACGTATATCAACTTCATCGTGAGCCCGCTGGTTGGCGATGGGCAATGGACGGCGCCCGCATCCAGTATCAAATAGACAAACCGAAGAATAGAGGCAAAGCGGTGGCGTTAAAGCTCGCGCTTAGTGCCACCATTAGCGACGATAGGATCGTCGCGGCTCTGGGGCCGGATGTCGCCATCTGGGGTGTGACAGCAAACGCGAGCAATAATGACATCATGCGTCACCCAGAAGACCTGCGCGAATTCAGAAGGATACTGCGCAACGTTTACAATGACATCAAGGCGGTTCACGGCGCTGCTACGACGATAAATATTTTCCCTGCAATCCCTGTCTCGGTCGCCGTGGAATGCGGCAGGGTATGGATGCCTAAGGCGGACTTGCCATTAATAATCTACGACGAGAGTCGCGGTCGAGGATTCGTTGCCCGCCTGAAGATAGGCTAGTAGCTTTAAACAAGAAGCCGAGCAGAGCGCCGGCAAAGGACTTGCCGACACTGAGCAGGCATGAGAGAAAGCAGGACAGCAATCATGGCGTCAGGCGAAAAAGGCGATGCAAGCATGAGTGTGCGCAAAACGAAATCGGCAATCCTTGAAGTATTCGATGCCACAAGCGACCCGACGCAAGCGCGGCTGCAGCGTGGGTTCAGGTCTGAACCAGGCAAAGTGGACTCGGCGAATGGCATCCTTCGCAGTTCAAATATGCGGTTGAGTTCTTTCTACCTCAGTCGCGACCGAGTGCTTGCGCTTCTTGGCGCGCAGCGTCTAGAGACCGAGGTGGCCAGACGCCTGCGTGCCGGCGAGAAAGTCGAGCTGGAACCGCGCTGGACAGGCGGCAAGAACTGGTTCCCCATGTCGTTCAACCCCAACACCGGCAAGCTTTATATGTCAATGCTGGAAGAAACCGCCATCTAC
>CAMBCF010000065.1 GCA_945864585.1 Bordetella parapertussis
GCGTTATCGAGGGTCTAAACAACAAAGCCAAAGTCACCATGAGAAAATCATACGGATTCCGGACCTTCAAGATGACAGAACTCGCCTTATATCATGTACTTGGAAAACTACCTGAGCCAAAACTCGCCCATAGTTTTTACTAACGAACCTAAAAAAAAAGCTAACCTGCCCGGCGAGCACATCGGTGAGAGCCGGGCCGCCGCCTTTGTACGGAATGTGCACGATGTCGACGCTCGCCAGATGCTTGAACAATTCGCCGGCGAGATGCGTCGGCGTGCCGATGCCGGCCGAGGCGAAGTTGAGCCGTCCCGGTTTGGCCTTGGCGAGATCGATCAGGTCTTGCACGGTCCACACCGGGAGCATTGGGTGAACGGCGAGAATTTGCGGCGAGGTACCGACCATGCTGACCGGAGCGAAGTCCTTGATCGGGTCGTATGGCAGCTTCTTCTGCAGGATCGGATTGATCGAGAGTCCCGCCGTGCCCGAAAAAAGCAGCGTGTGGCCATCGGGCGCGGCTCTCGCGCCGATTTCGGTGCCGATGATGCTGCCGGCGCCGGCGCGGTTGTCGATGACGACCTGCTGGCCGAACTGCTCGCTCAGTTTTGCTGCAAGCACGCGGCCGAGGATGTCGTTGCCGCCGCCCGGTGGAAACGGGACGATCATCCGCACCGGCTTCGATGGATATGTTTGGGCAATGATCGGAAGCGCGCATAGTGACGCAGCAGCCGTTGGTCCAACGAGCCACCGTAAAATGCCCTGCCACAATCGGCCTGCCCTCCTTTTCGTGATATCTGACATACTCGTCACGGGGATCCCCTTCATCCTCTCTTGGGCGGTTTTATCCTTTTCAAAGCGCAATTCACTGCGTATCCCCTTTTGGTTCCGGATGGTTCCCAGCCACTGCGCCGCGCCTGCCTTAGCGCGCCTGCCGCGAAAGGTAATCGCATAAACGGCTACGCAGCCTCGACACACCGAATGAGCAGCCTTCGAACTCGACATCAAGCGTGTCAACGTTGAGGGACATCTTTCTTCGGCGCTAGCAGCGGCAGAACCTTGGCGGTTGGCTTCGGGACAGGCATGCCGTAACCCGGAAAGGTAGGCTCGATGATGCATGCCCGTCGCGAGTGAAGGCACACGATATTCGAATCAATGTAGTAGAGAACTGGCGGTTGGCTCATGCAGCCGATTCTACGCTTGGCAAGTGCGGCCGTGTCGGGCTAGTTGACGCGGTTTACTCGGGCGGCCCGCACCACGAGTATTCGTTGGTACCTACCGTCGCATGATCGACCATAGAAACCCACAAGAGCGCATGTCGTTGATTTTTGCGGAGGACACAACGCTGGTCGCTCACCGTCGCGGAAAGCCGACTCAATAGGCTGACCGCCCGCCGTCGGCGGGAATCGCAGCCCCGGTTATCATGCGCGACTCATCGTTGCTGAGGAACAGGGCGATATTGGCAATGGCCCGTGGTTGACCAACCCATAAAGGGTATTCTTTGACCCGTTCCGCTGCAGGTTGACGATCGACAATGGTGCCACCGCCCATTCCGTCAGCACCGTACTTGACGACATTTCTGCCGGTTTGTATTCGTCCTGCACAAATGGCGTTCACGCGCACATTTTGGTTAACGTAGGAGCCCGCCATTGCGCGAGTCAACGACAGAATCGCTCCCTTTGCGGAAGAATAGACATGCAAGGGGCTCGCGCCTCGCAGCGCGGCTCCAGAAGACATGTTTACTACGGTGCCGCCGCCGGCGTTGATGATCTTCGGGATAACATGTCTGCTGCACATCATTGCTCCAAGGAGATTAACCTCCATCGTGCGCCGCCACACGTCATGCAAATCGACGTCCGTGATCAGGCTGTCCTCAATCACAGACCCACCCGCGCAGTTAAACAGGAGGTCTATCTTCCCAAATGCCACTCTTTCCGTGAGCCTTTCCATGAAATCACCGGGACTGACGACGATGCGCCAGCAAGAAACGCCGGTAGTCCTTCGCACAGCGATCTGGTACCGCATCCGTAATATTATGTGGCAGGCCGTCGTACACGATGAATTCGCAGTCTGGAATTCGTTCTTGCAGAACCCGGTAATGCTCGACTTTATGTATGGGATCGCTGCCGGGTGCAATCGCCAACGTGGGGCAGGCAATGCGATGCAGATCGTCGAGTATTTCGAACTGTCGCATCATCGGCACGAAACGGGCCAATACGTCGACGCCGGTCTTCGATGACTCGGCGATGAACCAGTCGATAAAGCCAGGTCGCGATGATTTCACATCCACACGGTCGGCAATGGTGTCGCGCAAAAACCCCGTCAGTCCCCGTTCGCCGATTTTTTGCACCCAGAAATTCTGGTCCTGGAGACCGTGCTTGATCCCAGCGGTACCAGCAAAAGCGCCCAGCGTGAGCACGCGTTCGGGATAGTCGATGGCTACTTTTGTGGCGACGACCGAGCCGGCTGATGAACCGCCTACGTGGAACCGGCGTGCACCGATATAGTCCGCCAGCTCGACCACGTCCTTGACGATGCGCTCCTGCGAAAGCTGATCGGGCCCCGGCACCGTCGTAGCGCCGTGGCCACGCATATCAATTCGCGCCACGCGAAAGTCTCCGGCCAGATGCGGCACCCAGGCGTAAAAGCGTGTTGAACTGCCCATGGCAGCATGCACAAGTATGACTGTCTCGGCATCGCGCCACGGATCGGTATAGTCGTCGAGTGCGAACGCTATCTCCAGACCGTCCGAGGCTTTGAACCTATTCATGTCGATCAGCGTCCCCGGTGTTCCATCAGAAATTGCAGCAGATCCGCCGCGCATCGCTCTGGCGCAGAATCGGTGATGTTGTGTGGCAGGCCGTCGTACCAGACGTATTCGCTGTGCGGTACGTGCTTTTTGTAAACCTCATACTGCTCCCGCGAGCCCAGTGGATCGTGGCCCGGCATAACGTTGAGCATCGGGCACTTGATTTTATGGAGATCGGCCGTGTAATCGACTTCTTTCATCATTGGACCGAAACGGGAGAAAAGATCAACGTCGGTCTTCGCCGATTCTTCTACAAACCAAGCGAGAAAACCTTTGTCCGAGACGTTCGGAAAACGTTCCTCGATGGTCTCTTCCAGAAAACGCTTGAAGCCTTTTGCCCGGATACCGCTGACCCACTTGTTCATGTCGATGTTCGACGGTTTGAGCCCCGGGGTCGACGCAAAATTGGCCAGCGTGAGGACGCGGTCAGGATTATCAATCGCAGTACGCATGGCCACGATCGATCCGGCGGAGGAACCCGCAAGATGAAATCGCTTGATGCCAAGATAATCGGCGAGCTCGATCACATCCTGCGTGAGCCGCGTGAGTGACAGTTGATCCGGCCCGGGTATCGCGGTCGCGCCGTGACCGCGCATGTCCGGTCGCACCACACGAAAATGGCGGGAAAGCGCAGGCACCCACTTGTACAGCCGGCGCGAGCTGCCCATGGCGGCGTGAATGAGGATCAATGTTTCCTGCGGGCCCCAGGGGTCGCTGAAATCATCGATTGCATAGGCGAGCTTTAATCCATCACTCGCCGTCATGGTATGCATCGGAGTGCTGAGTGGCATGGCGGGTAAAATCCTGTAGGAGGAATGAGAGGGCAGCAAAAAAAAAGCTTCGTGGAGTTTCAGTTTCGCTGGCGGGATTTCTGAAATGAGTCCTGAGCGAATTTGGGTTTAAGCTGTCAGCGTCAATCCGGGCGGATATTGGATTGTTTGATAACTTTAGCCCATTTCGCTATTTCCGCAATCATGTATCGATGAAATTCTTCGGGACTGCTGGCGATGATTCCGACGCCTTGTTTGACAAGGCGTGCTTCAATGTCGGGGGACTTGATTACTTGTACCAGCGTTCGGTTCAGTGTTGCGACTATAGTGCGGGGCACCGCCGCCGGAGCAAGAATTCCATACCACGTTCCGCTTTCAACGCCGGCAACGCCCGCTTCGGCCATAGTAGGCACCTCGGGTAGTGCCGATAAGCGGCGCAGGTCGGCCACGGCCAAGGCACGTACGCGACCGCTCCTGACGTAGGATTCGAGCACCAATGGACCTGCAAACATCATATGCGCTTGCCCTGCAGCAAGATCGATGGCCGCGGGGCCCGTCCCTTTGTACGGAATATGCGTCATCTGAGTGCCGGTGATAATCTTGAACAGTTCTCCGGAAAGGTGAGGGGAACTGCCGCTTCCGCCCGATGCGAAATTGAATGTATTGGGCTTTGCCTTCGCCAGATCAACCAGTTCGTTTACAGTTCTTGCTGCCACGGAAGGGTGAACGCAAAGCAAATTGGGTTGCGATACCAACAGCGAGACCATCGCAAAATCCTTCACGGCGTGGTACGGCAATTTCAGGTTCAAGCTCGGATTGGTGCTATGGGTAGTTGTGATCAACAATACCGTATAGCCGTCGGCCGGTGCATGGGCGGCAATGTCTGTGCCAATGATGCTGCTCGCACCGGCCCGGTTATCAATGATCAATGGGGTACCCAGCGCCTTGCTCCACGCGGTCTGCATGGTGCGGGCAAGGTTGTCCGCACTTCCACCAGCGCCGAACGGCACGATGAGCCGAATGGGTTTTTCTGGATAGGTTGCCGAGTGTGCGCAGGGAACCTGCAACAGTGACACGCAATGCAGTAATGCTGTTGCCGAAGTGCTGATGACAGCCCAACCGAAAGTTGGATTTCTGTTTAGCAAAGGCCTTCCTCTCTACATGACGGGAATTAAGTTGCCTGCCGCGCGAGCGCGTAGCCCGGATTGCGCGCATATTATATAATGCGTGTTGGTACACAGCATTCGGAATAGTGATTGCCATTATCCGCACCCAAGGTCTTCCATGCCAAGAATCATTCCCGCTGACGAAACGAACAATCCACTGCTTGCCAGAGTCTATGAACAGATTAGAAAGACGCGCGGGCTTATCGCTGATATCTTAAAAATGTTCAGCCATGCGCCAGAGGGTCTCGAACGGTTTGCCGCGTTTGGTGAATATGTGCGCTATCGTACGGATCTGTCTGCACGCACTCGGGAACTCGCCATTCTTGCGATTGCGCGCGGCAACCAGTACGCCTGGTCGCATCATTACCCGCACGCCGTGAAGGCAGGCTTATTGCAATCCGAGATCGATGCGCTGAATGATGACCGTTTTGCCGACTCTTTGAGCGCTCCAGAAAAAGCGGCAGCGCGCTACACCCGGGAATTTGCAAATGGAGGCAAGGTGGGAGACGAGACCTTTGCTGAACTCAAGGCGCTCTATACCGACAGACAGATCACAGATCTGACCCTGCTCGCAGGTTATTTTCTCGCCCTCGGCTCGACGGTGTCTGCGCTTCGCGTCGAACTCGAACCGCATTTCAAGCCGGTCATGCGGCCGATCAATTAGTGCCCTGTAAGCTGCGACAGGGCATCAGGCATGGGGGGCGCCGGTATAATCGCCCACGCCATTGCCTTGTAAGGTCACCATGACCGCACACGCCAGCATGAAGGAATTCAAAGCCAGTGATGGTCTGCGGTTGCGCTATGTGGTTGACGACTACACGGATCCATGGTGGCCTGCGAGCACAGTGGTGATGATCCACGCCGCGATGGGAAGCTCACGCCGCTTCTACGCCTGGGTGCCGCGATTGGCGCGTGATTTTCGCGTGGTGCGGCTCGATGTACGGGGACACGGTGAATCAGAAGTGCCGGGGCCCAACCAACTTTCATTCGACCGTCTCGTGCTCGATGTCAAGGAACTGCTGGATCACTTGGAAGTTGCCAGTGCCCATTTGGTGGGATCGTCAGCCGGGGCCATCGTCGCGCAAGGCGTTGCAATCCGCTATCCCGAACGGGTGGCAACACTGGCGAGTTACGCGGCGACGCCCGGTATGAAAATCGGCAAGCAGGATTACGCCGGATGGGTGTCGCGCATCGGTACATCGGGTGTTGCCGGGTTCCTGCGTGCGACGATTAAAGATCGTTTCAATCTCGACACGGTAGACGCTGGATTTGTTGACTGGTTCATTGCGGAGTCCGCGCGTACTCCGGTAGACGTATTGGCCCGCATGGTGCCTGTGATGGCCGCTGTTGATCTTGTTTCCGATTTGCATAAGATAAGCTGTCCCGTGCTCTGCGTCGTTCCTGGAGAGGACCCGATTCATCCGGTTTCGGAGTATCGCTTGCTGGAAGAGTTGATCGCCGACTGCGAATTTGTCGTCTATGACGGGCTGCCGCACAATATTACTGATGCAGTGCCTGGTCGATGCGCGGAGGATCTTCATCGGTTCTTGATGACCAAGGTGAAGCGGTAGAATGAATTTTATGCAACGCATGGTCTCGCTCCCGGTCACACTTGTTGTTTTTGCAGCAGTTGGATTGGCAAACGCACAGACGTACCCCGTAAAGTCCATCCGATTCGTAACAGCGTTTCCGGCCGGAGGCCCAAGTGATATCGTGGCGCGTGCGTTTGGCAAACGTATGGCCGAGATCATGAGGCAGCCGGTGGTGATCGACAATCGCGCCGGAGCCGGTGGGAATATAGGCGTGGAATATGTCGCGAAATCGGCGCCGGATGGATACACGCTGCTGCTGGGCGGCAGCTATATGTCCATCGCGCCCAGCCTGTACCGCAAATTGCCGTTTGATCCGGAGAAGGATTTCGCGCCGATCGCACTTCTGGTCGCAAACCAATATGTTCTGGCAGTGCACCCGTCAGTGCCCGCTGCAAACGCCAAGGATCTGATCAAACTTGCGAAAGCCAGACCCAACCAGATTAAATATGCGTCGGCCGGGATAGGGTCACCACCGCATCTGTCTGGGGAATTGTTCATGGCCATGGCGGGGATAGCGCTCAGCCATATTCCCTACAAGGGGGCGACGCCAGCACTGGTGGATCTGATGGGCGGGCACATCGACTGCTACTTCGGAGGCATTGCCGGTGTCTTACCGCACATCAGGAGCGGGAAGGTCAGAGCGCTTGCAGTGACCAGCGAGAAGCGTTCTTCCCAGCTACCGGAAATGCCAACCATCGCCGAGGCGGCATTGCCTGGATACGATGTGACCACTTGGTTTGGCATACTTGCACCGGCAGGTACCCCAAACGACATCATCACCAGGGTCAGCACAGTTGTGCTCGGTATAGTCAATGAACCCGAGTCGAGGGCGTATCTGACCGCGCAAGGTGTGGAACCGTTCGCAGGAGGGCCGGAGCGGCTTGCAGCGTATTTCCGTACAGAGATCCCCAAATTTGCAAGGGTTATCAAAGCGGCCGGGATCAAACCTGAGTTTTGATTTATCGTCCGTCCCCGTTTTCCATGCTAATCAGGCTTGGCGCTCGACGACTTGATGATCTTTGCGAACTTCGGAATCTCGGATCGTATCCATGCCGTCAGTTCGCCAGGGCTGGATGTTTCGGCAGTAGCGCCGTCCGCAAGCAAGCGGTCACGGAATTCACTGCTTGCGATCACGGCGTACAGCGCCCCGTATAAACGTTTAATAACAGGCGGCGTAGTCCCGCGTGGGGCAACGACGCAATACCAGACGGTTGATTCGAAGCCGGGAAATCCGGATTCCGAGATCGTCGGCACCTCAGGCATTGCCGGGGAGCGTTTGGCGCTGGACACGGCAATGAGTCGAATTCTGCCCGCCTTGGCCATCGGAATGAGTATCGGGGGAGGCGTTACTATCAACTCCACTTCCCGTGCGAGCAGAGCGACAAGTCCCGGACCGCCGCCCGCGTAGGGAATGTGTACGAGGTCTATGCCCGCGGCACTCTTTAACATCTCACCCATCAGATGATTGCCGCTACCGGCGCCGGAGGATGCGTAGTTGAGCTTACCCGGGTTGGCTTTGGCGTACGCGATCAGTTCCTTGAGATTCCGTGCCGGGATCGAGGGATGCGCGGCGAGTACGGAAGGGGCCTTGGCGACCATCGTGATGGGCTCAAAGTCCTTCTCCGGATTGTAGGGCATCTTTCCCGCGTACAGCGTCACATTGATTGCCAACGTGGGTGTCGCACCCATGAGCAGGGTATAGCCGTCGGGCGCTGCCTTGGCAACAATATCCGCGCCGATAATGCCGTTGGCACCTGGACGGTTGTCGACGATTACCGTTTGGCCAAACACGTCCGTGAGCTTCTGCGCGATATGACGCGTATAAAGATTGAGCGAGCCACCGGGAGGAACCGGTACCACGAACCGTACAGGTTTTTGCGGGAATTGCTGGGCGTGGGTGCTCAGTGCAGCCGCCGAAAAGGCAATCATGGGGAGCGCCAAGCCGAGGCACTGCCCCAGGCGCTGCGGCAGAATCTTCATTGGGCGGCACGTTCCTTCACGATGATCGAACCAAATTTTTCCGTTTCCGCAAACTGTCCAGGCAGAATCAGGCTGGTCGCATCGAGTTGGGTAATCACCGCGGGGCCTTCGATATGGGTGTCCCTACCGAGTTTGGCCCGGTCATAGACGGGTACTTCACAGGGGCCCTCCTCGAACGCAATGCGCTGCTTGCCAATGATCGCCAAGCTGGCGGCGCCACGTGCGGGTAACTCATGCAGGGTTACTGGCGGCAGCATACCCACCCCGTCCACCCGCAGCGTAACGATTTCGATGGGCATATTGCGTAATGCGAAGCGGTAGAGCCGCTCGTGTTCCGCATGGAAACTATCCAGCAGGCCGGCCAGCGCGTGGCCATCCACGCCGCCGTTCCAAGGCACATCGAGCTCGAATCCCTGATCCTTGTAGCGCAGGCTGGCCTGCTTGATCAGCAGGCGTGACTGTGGCGGCACATTTTCGGCATCCAGCCATGCTACGGCTTCCTGCGTGAGTTCGTCGAAAACCGCACCGAGCTGCGTCATGTCATAGCGGCCAGCACGCTGCATGCAGGTGCGCGCGAACTCCGCGCGTAAATTTGAAACGAGGAGGCCGAGCGCCGATAACACGCCAGGCGCGGGTGGGATCAAGACCGTTTTGCAACCAATCAACCGGGCAAGGGACGAGCCGTGCAGCGGCCCGGCGCCACCAAACGGCACGAGTACCAAGTCGCCGGGATCAAGGCCGCGTTCAACCGAGACGATGCGCATGGTTCCAACCATGTTGTTATCGAGTACTTCCAGTATCCCGCGCGCGGCAGCGTCTATGCTCAAGCCCAGAGGCTCGGCAATACGCATGCGGATGGCGTTTCGTGCCGCCGCGGTATCCAGTTCAAAGGCGCCGCCCAGAAGGTAGGGGGGCAAATGACCAAGCACAACATGCGCATCGGTAACCGTCGGTTCATCGCCGCCACGACGATAGCAGACAGGGCCTGGCTGCGCGCCCGCACTTTCAGGGCCAACCACCAGGCCGCCTGCACGGGATACCCGGGCTATGGAACCCCCGCCCGCGCCGATAGTCATGATATCGACCATGGGTAGTCCCACCCGCCATCCGCCTATCGTACCCGTTGTCGTAAGATGCGGAACCCCCGCCTTGATCAGGCTGATATCCGCCGACGTGCCGCCGATGTCATTGGTGAGTAAATCGTGATAGCCCGCTGCAGCACCAATGAACGCCGCGCCTACCGCTCCGGCCGCGGGGCCGGAAAGCGCAGTTTCGACGGGCTTGCGTCTTGCGCTGGCTGTGCTGGTGACACCACCGCTTGATTTCATCAGCAGCAGCGGGGCGGCAATGCCGCAAGCGCCATTGCGCTGGTCAAGTCGTTCCATGTAAGTGGATATGGCCGGCATCACGTAGGCGTTGAGCAGTGTCGTCAAACAGCGTTCGTACTCCCTGAAGACAGGCAGGATGTCACTGGAAATGGAGACCAGCGCAGCGGAATGCACGGATTTGACGATTTCGGCCGCACGGCGTTCATGTGCGGTGTTTGCATAACTATGAATCAGCACAATGGCCACTGTGGCTATGCCCTCCGCGGCTATTTCTCGTGCTGCGGTGCGCACCGCTTCCTCGTCAAGGGCTTCCACCACGACACCCTTGTGATCCATGCGGCCAGGAAGTTCCCAAATGTGCTGCGGGGGAACGGTACGCGCGGGTTTAACCCAGGTAAACAGGTTCGACTTGCGAGGAATATCGTGCCGCCCGATTTCCAGGATGTGCTTAAAGCCGGTCGTAACCAGAATAGCAACGGGTGGTCCCTTGCGCTCAAGAATAAGATTGGTCGCCACCGTAGTACCGTGCAGCACGCGCCCGACTTGCGCACCTTCAACACCCGCGGCGGCCAGCGCGCTGCCGATGCCTTCAGCAAAGCCGCGAGAGGGATCGTCGGGTGTAGAAGAGGTCTTGGTGACCGACAGGCGGCCGTTGGATGGATCCAGCATTACGACATCGGTGAAGGTACCCCCGGTATCAACGCCAATCAGCATGCCGGCGTTATGCGAAGTGGGCATGGCCATGCCTACTCCAGCGTATCGTGGTATTCATGCCGGTGAAACAGCTTGGTGAGTGGCCGGTTCTTACGCCGGAGTGCCGTCGCGTCCTCGTCGACGGCGCGCCCGCTTGGCGCAAGCATCACCCCATAGTCGCTCTCGGCGCTTTTCCGGCTCACAAAGCCGCCCAGTACGTCGGCCAGTACCTGCCGTGGCTCACGGTCGAAGGGATGCCCCCAACCGCCGCCGCCGCCGGTCTCAATGCGAACCACGTCGCCACGTTTGAGCACATTGCCATCGGAGAGGGATGGCAGTACGCGCTCATCGGCGCATCCGCGATTCACAATACAGCGCCCGCATCCCGCACAGCGCCCGCCCGCCACCCCCCACGGTGGATAGTCGTCTCCTTCGATACGAAGCGCTACAACCACCTCATCACAGAGTATTTCCACCTCGCGCACCACGCCGCAACCACCCCGCCAGCGTCCAGCGCCACCTGAATCACAATGGACCGCGTAGGTACGCACACGCAGTGGATAGCATCCTTCAACAAACTCGGCGGGATAATTTTCCTGTGCGACAAGATAGATGGCATCGTGTCCATCCGCTGTCGCGCGTGCACCATAACCAACAGCTACACCGTCTGACATCAGGAAGCGTTCCCCGTCGTCGGTGAGGCCACGAACATTCCAAATGACATAACCGGTGTGCGCGGCGGGCATTTTGCCACCCGTGGCCACGCCGAGCAGGCCCAAATAAGCGCCCAGATTGCGCATCTTGGTGATACTGCGCTGGCCGAGCGGAGCGGGGAACCGCGGCTGCAGGATCGAACCTTCCCGAACATGTAAAGCGTCGAAAAGACTTTCCGCTCCCGCGTTTAACGTGTATTCCTTGCTGTCGCCCAGAAGGAACGAACCGAAAGTCATCGCCGGCTCGGTCAGGCTCATCCAGTAATTCACCGGGCCGCGCACTTGGTCGTCCGTATCGGTCGCATCAAGGACGATGCACTCGTTTGTGACATCGAGTTTCCAGCGCAACTTGATGGGGCCGCTGCCATGACCATCGGTATCAACGGTATCGACAAAACGGTATGTGCCATTCGGTACGAGCGCGCGAAAACGCTCCCGCAGGACGCGTTGGACACGGTCTATGAGCATCTCGAATACCGCATTCATCCTGGCTATCCCAAAACGCTCGAAAAGACTTTCCATCCTTTGTTCACCCAGCCTCACGGCAGCCATCAGCGCACGCATGTCTCCACCCACCGCATCAGGGAAGCGGGAATTGCGCAGAAACACGCGCAGCAGGTCTTCGACCACGCGCCCCTCGACGGCAAGCCGTACAACCGGGATGATCATGCCTTCCTGATAAATTTCCGTGCAATCCGGTGAAATGGAGCCCGCATGCATGCCGCCAATATCGCTGAAATGCGCCCATGCCTGTGAAAATCCGACCAATTTGCCATGATGGAAAACCGGTGCCACCAGAACCTGATCGGGTGTATGCGATACGGCTCCCAGGGCTGCATAGCAGTCGTTATACCAATACAGATCACCGGGACGGATGGTTTGTGCCGGATATTGCTTTAAAATAGGATCAATCAAGTCGGAAGAGCCGGGGCGTGATTTGCCGGCCAGAAAGCGTCCGCGCGCATCGAAGAGTCCGGCATGAAAGTCCTTTTTCTCACGGATGAAAGCCGACATGGCTGTACGTTCGATGAGCGCTTCCATTTCATTTTGAATCGCTTTCATGGCACCCCTTACAAGCTCTATCGTGACGGGGTCTGCATGCGATTCCACAGAAACAACTGGATTGATTACATCATCCATCGTCAACCTTCGGCGGTGTCAAGGAGAAACTGATGGGCGCTATGCTGGCCGCCAGCTAGTGAACGAACCTTGCGCGCCGGAACAATTTGCGCCGAAGGATCTCGGGGCGTTGGAGGCTGCAGGCCTATTCCAAATCATGCGTGATCATCGCATGGTTGGCTTGACGCGCATAGTCTTCGTTTTGTTCTGAGATATCTTAACACCGGGGCTTTCTCTTGTCTTTCGGAACGCGGCAAGTTGAACGTTATCGCCTTCAATGGCGTCATGCCACCGGTGCAGACGCCTGCAGCCAGTTCCTATTCTTGCGAAGGACAAATGCTCAATTGCTATCACCGTGCCGCTGCGTGACCTTGCCGACTGAGAACTTGGACAGCACGGGTCTATGCAACAGGTGCGTTTAAAATTCTTATCCCCATGCAACTCCCATTACTCGAAACGGCATTGCCGGTAAAGTTTGCGTGCGTTTACTACCGCGGTCAAGGCGGCGGGCGACGTGAATTCCACACCGGCGCCCCCGCCGGCGACACTACGAAAATAACCCAGCCTTGCGCAGTGCCGTGACGCGCTCCTCCGGGTAGCCCAGCACTTCGCCCAAGGTATAGTCGTTGTGCTCGCCAAGCAGCGGTGCACGGCGTGTAATCGGCACGGCGGCGCCGTTGATCTGCCAAGGCAGCCGGTACACCGGCACCGCGCCGAGCACCGGGTGCTGAACCATCTCGAATAGCTCGCGCCGACGGAATTGTGCATTGGCGGCAACGCCCCGCGCATCGAGCAACGGCGCGGCAGGCACGCCTGCGGCCATTAACATCGAAGCCAACGCATCGGCCTCATGTTGTCTCGTCTCACGTGCAAGTTGTTGGTCGAGCGTAATACGATTCGCGCGCCGGTCATCCACGGTGATAAAGGCATCATACAACATCCACTCAGGCCGGCCGAGCGCTTCCTTCAATGCCTGCCATTGCCGCTCGTCCACGACCGATATCGCTATCCATTGGTCTATTCCCGCTGCGGGGTAGTTGCCGTGAGGCGCCGCATGTAGGTGCTCATTCCCCGCACCCGACGGTCCGGGCACGCGATCAAGTAATCCATAATCGGCCACTTGTTCACCCATCACGTTAACTGCGGCCTCCCATTGCGACAGATCAATATAAGCGCCTTGACCGGATTGTTGCCGTCGCCATAACGCGGCCAAGATGCCAAACGTGGCGTGCAGGCTCGCGTTCGGATCCGCATAGGAGGACTGCGAGCCGAGCACCCGGTCGCCGGGATAACCAACGAGACTATCGAGCCCGCCGAGGCTCGCAATCATCGTCGCGTATGTGCGTATGCCGCGCAGCGGACCGTTTTGCCCCACCGCTGACATGGAGCACATGACCAAGTCCTGGCGCCGCTGCCGCAACGCGGCGTAGCCGAGACCAAACTTTTCCATCACGCCCGGCGAAAAGTTCTCGATGACCACATCACTCACCGCCACCAGATCCTTGAGCACATCCTTCGCGTCGGGATGATCAAGCCTGACGCGCAAGCTCAATTTTCCGCGGTTAACATTTTGAAACATGGGATTCTGCTCGGGGTCTTTTTGCGTGCCGACGATGGGCCGCCCTTGACGCATGTAGTCCAGCGGACTCGCGCTTTCAACCTTGATAACCTCCGCGCCCAGATCGGCGAGTATGTGTCCCGGTACCGCACCAGCCCATACCCAACCGAAATCGACGACACGCAATCCGGCGAGCGGACGTATGTGACCGCCAAGTGCACGGTTTTCCTTGGTGTGTGGCGAGCGTCCGAAAGGCGCAACACCATCCTGCGACACGTCACATCTATCCGCAACCTCTGACGAGGCTGCCAGTCCCAAGAACGGATGGCCCGGAACCAGCACGGTGCGATGATTTGCCTGGACCGGCACAAAATAATCGCGTTGATGCAAATGCGGATGACGCACGACCTCCTCAATATCGTACACCGGCGCGCCTGGAATCTTGTGCTCAAGGCAGCACTGCAATATCTCATCCTTGGTGCGCTCAAGAAACCACGGCTCGATCAGCGCGTCGCACGCATCGCCGTGCTCGTCGTTGGCCTTGAAGCGATTTGCAAACATTGCATGTGCGGCAAGGTCTGTGCGCCCGATCATGCCGAGGAAGCTTTGCCAATGGCGGCTCTCTCCGCACTGGATGGCGAAATATCCCCCTTTGCAGCGAAATATCGTGCGCGGGTACGGCTGACCTGAAACGCGGTGCCCGGCGCGATGCTTCTTGTGTCGGCCAAAATGCGCGAGCGCCACTTCGACGCCTGTGTAAAACGACGCCCACACATCGGCTGCCGACACATCAATCAGTACGCCGCCGCGATTGAACAGCCCCGCGGAAGCGGAGATCGCCGCGCATAATCCCGCTTGAAAGGCAGTCTGATCCCCCGGCAGCTTCAGCGGCGGCTGGCCGGGCAAGCCGATACCAATGGATATGCCGCCACAGGCCTGCAAGGTAAGATCGTTTGCCGGCCTGTGCCGCGCTTCGCCTTTCAGGCCGAACGGCGTGACCGATACCACGATAAGGTGAGGAAATTCGGCAGCGATCACCTCCGGCTCAAACGTGAATGCCTGCGTGCCATCCATGGGCGCGAGCAGAAGGACGCGGCCGCGCGCAAACCAGCCGGATAGTGCTGCGCGTCCACCATCGCCCGCGGGATCAATGAGCGCGCTGTTTTTGTGTGCGTTCAGATAAAGCGCCAGCGCGTTGGTTGCGCCGTCCGCGGCGTCCATGGCGGACTCGTCGAGCGCATTCCTGCCGCCCTTGATACGAATACGCGTTACTTCCGCGCCAAGGTCCGCGAATAACTTTCCTGCATAGGCTATTGCCGCGCCACCACCGAGCTCCAGCACAACTATGCCGGCCAGCGGAGCCTGCATCAGTAAATCACTTTTGCCGCGATGAGTTCGTCGATGTCGCCGCCGCTTAACCCCAGCAACTCGCCGAACACGTACTGGTTGTGCTCGCCCAGCTTCGGCGTCCAGCGCTCAAGCCGCGCCGGTGTGCGCGAAAAACGCCAGGGCGGCCCAACGACCTTGCGTGATTCGCCCTCGGGCCCGGCCATGGTTGTGATCGTGCCGCGGCTGTTCAGATGAGGATCATCGGCAATGTCCCGCGCCGTGTATGACGGGAACGCCGCCACGCCGGCAGCCTGCAACAGATGCGTGACGGACTCGCGGCTGCGGCTGCGTGTCCACGCGCCGACCTCCGTATCGAGCACGCGCCGGTGTGTCCAGCGCATCGGCGCCGACGCAAAACGGGCATCCGCGAGCCAGTCCGGACGCTGCGCCGCCCTGGCGAACGCTTGCCACTCCGCGTCAGTCGCTACCACGATGGACACCCACGCCTCATCGCCGGCGCAGGGATAGACATTGTGCGGCGTAATCCGTGCCGCATCGTTGCCCATGCGGCGCGGCGATACGCCGGTTGCCGCAAATCGCAGCAACGCATCGCCAATAAAACCGCACGCCACGTCGCGCGCGGCCACATCCACGTATTGCCCGGCGCCGGTGCGTTTTTTACGCAGGTACGCCGCCAGCACCGCCATGGCGGCGTTAAGGCCGGTGCTGTGATCCATCACATGCCGGATTTCGGTGGGCGGCCCGTCCTCATGGCCGGTCAAGGAGCCGAGACCGCCCGCGGCGCCGAACAACGGCGCGTAACCGGCATAGCCGCGCTCCGGCCCCGTCTGCCCCGAGGCGGAAACCGACGCCATCACAATGCCGGGCTTCACGGCTTTTAACGCTTCGTAGTTCAGGCCTAACCGGTCCATCACGCCAGGCCGAAAGCTTTCAACGACGATATCGCTCACCGCCACCAGGCGCTTGGCGAGTTCGACGCCGCGCGGCTGCTTCAAATCGAGTTGCACCGACAATTTATTCGACGCGACCTGATCGAACGTCGCCGCCCCCATGCGTCCATACACGGGATGCGGTTTGCGGAAAATGTCCGGGCGCCCGGCGGTTTCAATTTTGATGCATTCAGCGCCCAGCAACGACAGCATGTGCGCGCAGAAGGGGCCCGCCGCGTGCAGCGTGAAATCCGCGACCCGCACGCCGCGCAATGGTGATGGCGATGCCGGCGGCGGGGTTGTCGCGGGTGTTGCGGCCGGCTTAGACGGTTCCATGCCGCTCCCACTGTTCGAGTTCGGCGGCTTTGTGGCCCAGCCACTCACACCAGATCGCGGCATTGTCCGCGCCCGGCGCGGCCGCGGCCCGCGCAAACGTCAACGCCTCTCCGTTGAACTGGAAAGGCGCGGTAAACGTAGGCACCGCGCCAAACACAGGCAACTCAAGCGGCGCAAACACACCGCGTGCTCGAGATTGCTCTGACGCCAGCAGATCAGCAGGGCCGTTGTATTTCGCCAGGGGAACGCTTAACGCCTGGCCTTTTTTCACCACATCGTCGACGCGCTGCATTTTGGCCCACGCGCGCAGATGCTGATTGATGGCCGCGCCCTGGCGGCTGCGTTCGAGCGGATCGCGCAACGCCGGATCGAGCGCCCAGGCAGGCTCACCGATGAGCTTGACCAAGCCCTCCCACTGCCGCTGTTCCAGCGTCAATACGCCGATGTAGCCGTCACTGCATTCGAGCACGCCGCCATACTTGAACGAACGGCCATAGCGATCCTCGAGCACGCCGTCCCCCAGGCGCTGCACGGCGAAACAGCCGGCCGAGACATTCGCATCCTGTACCGACACGTCAACAAACTGCCCGCCGCCGTCATCGCTCACCAGCAGCGCGGCGATACCGGCGCACACCGCTGAGGTGCCGCCGATCATCTCGGAAAAATGGCCATAGATTTTCAGTGGCGGCCGCTCCGGAAACATCTCCAGCGTCAGCCCATTGGGCATCAGATAACCCTCGCCGCCCGCATGCAGCAGGTTGAGCTCGTAGGCGCTGTAGTGCGCGTGCGCGCCCGACGCGCCAAAGGGCAGCACTGACAGAAAGACCAGTTTCGGGTGCCGGACCGCGATGGTATCCGCGTCGATCCGCAACGCCGAACGGCGCGCGACGGGCGTGTCGTCAAGGAACAGATCGGCGCGGGCCAAGAGTTCATCCAGCAGCAGCCGGCCGGCTTCGGCGCCGGTATCGCAGGTGACAAATCGCTTGCCTACGTTGAGATAATGAAACAGCGCACTGGCGGCGGGCGCCTGCGTCAGCAAAGGCTCGGCACAACGCAGCGTACTGCCCGCGCCCGGCGGCTCGATCTTTATTACGGTGGCACCCATCAGCGCCATCATCCGTCCCGCATAGGCGGCGGCCACGCCTTCGGCGTGCTCGACGATGGTGATGCCCGCGAGCGGGAGATTTTGTTCGCTGTCCATGACTGGATGGCCTAAATTGCGTACTGCAACCCGCCATCGACGTAGAGGCGTTGCCCCGTGATATAGCGCGCCTTCGGCGAACAGAGGAAGGCGGTGACGTAGGCCATATCCCGCGGGTCGCCAAAGTAACCCATGGGAATGTTGTTCATCGCGAACTGCACCTGATCGTCGGTGGTGGGATGCAATCGCTGGTCAATCTGCTCGCTGTGGATGCGGCCCGGCTGCAAGGAGTTCACCGTAATGCCGTCCTTGCCGATCATGCGCGACAAACCTTTGGCCCACGCATGCACGCCCGCCTTCGCGGCATTCGCGGCATTGAACATGCGCGGCTCCATCGACCCCGTGATATTGATGATGCGGCCCCATTGCTGCCGTTGCATCGACGGCAACAAGGCGTGCGTCATTTTTCTGACGGCGGTAAAGTTTACCGCAAAGGCTTCGTCCCATGCCTCGTCGGGCGCATCGGTAGGCAGCGGCCGGGAACCGCCCGCGCAATTCACCAGTATGTCCACGCGCCCGAATTGCGCCAGCACCTGCGTGGCGATACGTTGCGGCACGGCGCGATCGTAAAGATCAGCGCTGACGGTGACCGGCGCTTTACCGCCGTCATTCACGATCTCCTGCCGCAGGCTTTCGAGGAGCGCTTCGCGGCGAGCTGTCGCGATCACCTGCGCGCCCTCCGCCGCGAGCGTCTTGGCGATTTCGCGGCCGATGCCGCTGCTCGCGCCCGTGACTATCGCTATCCTGCCCTTGATTTCCAAATCCACGCTGTAGGCTGCCGTGATTGCGCTGGTTTACTTGTAGATGGCGTGGCCGAGATCGAGACCGGCGCCGTCGCGAAACATTTTGGTCTTGATGTCCTTTGACGGCAGCATCACGGTCGCGCCGCCGTTGGTGACCGTTTTTTCACCCCGCTGGTTTTCCGCCCAAACATCAATGTCCACCAGCGGGTAACCGTCCTGCACGTATTTCTTGATGACCTTGCCCTTGCACCAGGTGGTGTCGCCCATGGTGTTAAAGCGCCGCAATTCGGTTTTGATGCGCTTCAAAAAGCCCGCATCACCCATCCAGTTCGTCACCAGCGACGCGACCCAGGCGGAGCGTTGCGGACCGTAATCGTAGGTGCCCGGCACGCCCACTTCTTTCGCCACTGACTCGCGATGATGGCCGATGCCGGTGTACTCGACGCCGCCACCGGCTTCGGGATTGCGGAAAAAGTGGCCGGGATGGCGCAATGCGCCCTTCAATAGCACGCCATGCGTGTGCCCGCGGCCGCAACCGACAAGAAAGCCCATCGTGTCCATCATGGACAGCGGCCCGCGCGCGATCGGGTTGAGCTCGTGGCCGACCTCGACATCTTCCCAGTAGCGGATATTGCGCCCGCAAATGGCCTTGTCTTCATCGACCACCGCCTTGTCGATGGCATTGAGTTCGTCTTCGGTATATTCGTGCTTGGTAATGTCCTTGTACTTGCCCATGTCCCGCGCGGCTTTGCGCTCATGCCGCGTACACCAGCCGAGAACGCGCGCCACCAGATCGTCGTGCTGATTGACAAAATGCGCCTCAACATACTGAATGACCAGCCGCCCGGAAAATTCGCTCTGCCGTTCATCGGCGGCCACCACGCGCTCTTCGGCGCTGATGCGGTCTCCGGGACGCAGATTACGAAACAGCTCCCAATCATTGCCGGCATAAAACCCGTGTACGCCCGGCAGCCCCCAGCGCGTGCGTCCCAGCCAGCCATACGCCATCGGGAACATCGGCGGCGCGATAATATTTGCATAGCGGCTGTTGCGCCCATATTCGTTGTCGCGATAAAGCGGGTTTAATTCACCGACGCCGTTACAGAAGTTACGGATGGTATCGGCCGTGACGTCCTGCAAATACGGCCCCTCCGGCCGCAGCCGCAGTCCGATCATGGCTTTCGCCGCGGCGATGTTCTCGTCGGTGATGACGCCCTGACGCGGTGCATCGCGCATTGCCGCTGCTTCGTCGTTTGATCCCATGATCCTGCTCCCGGATGTTGATGTGGATGGTGTGGCGTGGTGAAATTTTTTGACGTAACCGCGAGATCAACAGTGAGAGAAGCAATTACCTCGAAATCTTTGGATACATCGGCATGCGCTTCAGCTTGATGCCTTATCGAGTATCATGCATTAATTCTTGGCGAAGCAACAAATATTAAGGCATTCTCTGCGGAAGAGGCAACACACATGTTAATGACGGAGCACGCGGGCAAGTGTCTGCTCAAGGCGCACGGCGTGCCCGTTCCGGCGGGCGTACTCCTGCGACAGAGCGGGCACGCGCAACGCTGGGGCGGCGCCTACCCTGTCGCGCTCAAGGTGCAAGTCTCATCCGGTGGACGCGGCAAGGCCGGCGGTGTTCTGCGCGCGGGCGATTGCGCGCAGGCGCAAGATGCCGCGCGTCAATTGCTCCAGCGCGAGTTCGGCGGAGAAAAACCTGCGTCATTGCTCATGGAGCCGTGGGTCGAGCATACGCGTGAGCTTTATCTGGCAGTAACGATCGATGGACAAAGCGGCGGCTATGTCGTCCTCTATTCTCCAACCGGCGGCGTGGACGTAGAACACGCGGCGCCGCACAAGGTTGCGTTCGGCTCGCCGCGCCACTTCAGCGCGCATGCATTGCGCGCGATGCTCGCTCCGATCGAGCCGGACGGCGCCTTGCGCGAACGCGTTGTTGCGCTCGCGCGCCGTCTGTTGTTTATCGCCACCGCGATTGATGCGGTGACGGTGGAAATCAATCCGCTCGCGGTGCTGCCCGACGGCAAGGTGCTTGCGCTGGATGCGAAAATCGTGCGCGACGGCTCGGCGGCGTTCAGGCACGCCGACATCAAGGACGAGATCGAGCGCGCCCGCAAGCGCGAGCCGCGACTGATCGCGAAGGCGCTCGCGGGCAAACTGATGATGGTGGGACTCGATGGTGAAGTGGGCCTGATGTCCGGCGGCGCGGGCATGACGATGGCCGCCATGGACCTGATCGCGGATGCCGGATTGAAGCCGGCCTGCTTTCTCGATTGCAGCTCGAATCCCACGCCGGCGGGTTACCAGCTTGCGTTCGAGGTGCTCGATGCCGAGCCGAAAGTGAAGGTCATACTCGTCAGTATTTTTGGTGGTGGAACGCATATCGACCGCGTGGCCAAGGTGCTGAACGAGATCATGGTGAAGCGCAAATCGCGCAAGCCGGTGATTTTTCGCATGAACGGTACCGGGCGCGAAAAGGCGGACGCCGTGATGCGCGATGCGGGCTTGCACAACCATCCCACCCTGGAGTCGGCGGTTGACGCCGCGGTCGCGGCGGTGAAAGCTCGCGTGAAGGCTGGAGCGCGCACTACAACACGCAATGCAGTGAGTTCCCAATGAGCGTTCTCATCAACACAGAATCCCGGGTGCTGATTTACGGCATCGCGGGTAACTTCGGGCGCTTTTCCGCACGCGACCTGGCCGCCTACAAAACGAAAGTCGTGGCAGGCGTCGCGCCGGGCAGGGCGTCGAGCGAGGTCGAAGGTGTGCCAGTATTTCAGGACGCGCGCAGCGCATGCGCCGCGACCGGCGCCAATGCCGCGCTGGCGTATGTGCCTGCTCCTACCGCGCTCGACGCGGTGCTTGAGGTGCTCGATGCGGGCTGCAAAGTCATCGTCTATCCGGGCGACGGCTTGCCCGTGGTGGACGCGATCGAACTACGCGCCGCGGCGCAGCGCCATCAGGCGATACTCGTCGGCCCCAATACCTCGGGCGTCATTTCTCCCGGCAAAGCCAAGCTCGGCTTCATGCCTTCGTTTTGTTACACGCCGGGTCCGCTGGGCGTCATTTCCAAAAGCGGCTCGCTGTCCTATGAGGCCGGATGGCGCCTGACGACCGCGGGCTTGGGGCAAAGTACCGTGATCGGCATCGGCGGCGATCCGGTGAAGGGACTCAACGCGGCGGAAGCGCTGGAACTGCTGCACGCGGATAGTGACACCCGCGCCATTCTCTATCTGGGCGAAATAGGCGGCAACGACGAATACGCGGTGGCGCGTTATGCCGAACGTCGGGATGCAAAGCCCACTGCCGCCTTGATCGTGGGCGCTGCGGCGCCGCCTGGCAAAAAGATGGGACATGCCGCTGCATTGGTTGGATCGCAGGCAGACACCCAACCGGCCAAGGTTGCAGCGCTGCGAAAGGCAGGCGTTGCGGTCGCCGATAATTTGCGCAGCCTGGTGGATGCGGCTCAGCATGCAATGCGGCGGAGCACCGCGAAAACCGGATAAGAAAAAGGGAAAAGGGAAAACTTCCAGGAGGCATCATGGCAACAGCTTGTTTCAGATATGCGCTGGCGTGCGCCTTGTTCGCGAGCGTGCCGGGCCCGGTTGCGTTGGCGCAATCGTACCCGGCGAAAGCGATCCGGCTGGTGGTTCCGCTTGCACCGGGCGGCGGCGGCGATCTCGTGGCTCGGCTCCTGGCGCAAAAAATATCGGAGCCTTTGGGACAATCCGTTCTGGTGGATAACCGGCCGGGCGGCTCGACCATCATCGGAACCGATCTCGTTGCACGCTCACAACCCGATGGTTACACGCTGGTGATGGCAACGAGCAGTCACGGCATCAATCCGAGTCTCTATAAGTTGCCGTTCGATCCGGTAAAAGACTTCAGCGGCGTGTGCTTCCTCGGTACCGCATCCATGTTGCTAACGGTCCATCCGAACGTACCGGCAAAAAACCTCAAGGAACTCGTCGCCGTCGCGAAAGCCCACCCGGGAAAACTAAACTATGCCTCCAGCGGCACGGCGAGCATCGTGCATCTTGCCGGCGAGTTGTTCAACATGAGAGCGGGCATCAAGACCGTACACATTCCGTACAAGGGCACCGGCCCCGCGCTGACGGATTTTCTCGGCGGACAGGTGGACATGATGTTCGCGAGCCCCGCGCCGACCTTGCCGCACGTAAAAACCGGGAAGCTGCGCGCGATCGCCATGGCAAGCGCGGAACGCTCGCCGGCGCTGCCCCATCTGCCGACCATTGCCGAGTCTGGATATCCCGGATTCGAGGCATCGACCTTTTTCGCCGTGCTGGGCCCGGCGAATCTGCCTCCCGCCGTGGTCAACAGACTCAGCACGGAAATGATGAAAGCTTCGCAACTGCCCGACATAAAAGAGCGACTTGCGGGCGAAGCCGTCATTGTGACCGGCGGCACACCGCAACAGGCGATGACCCACATCGAAGCAGAAATCTCGCGCTGGGCGAAAGTGGTCAAGAATTCCGGGATTAAGGCAAATTAGGCTTATTGGGCATGACTTAGCGCCTGTACTTCGCAATAATTCGCGCCGGCTGAATTTGGGTTGCTGGCGGCTGCAAACCTGATCTGAATCTGGCATGATCACCATATGGTCTTTTTGGCGCAGACGATCGTCGGTTTAATATCAGACGTTTTGAGGCTGGGGTTGTTGTTCCTGCGTTCGGCCAGTGCCATCCGCGCCGAGAATCTGGTTCTTCGTCGGCAACTTGCCAAATATGTAGAGCGGGGAATCAAGCCTCGGCGAATGGATGAGGTGACTCGAGTTGGTCTGGCGCTTTTTACCAGGCTCTTCGAATGGCACGATGCGATAGTAGTACTGTACTCCGCAAATATTCGATCCGGGTATAGTAGTCATCATATCGCGGTTCATGTCATGATCGACACAGGGTGGCGCTGATCAAAATCATTGACCAACGCGTCGTCGACGCGGCCCGGTTCGCTGTCCTGCAGTTGCGTTCGACGCGATCGGTAGAAGCTGAGAACCTTTTCCTTCGGCGGCAGTTGGGGTTGTTTAAAGAGCGCGGCATGAAGCCACGGCGGGTAGATGCCGCTACCCGAATCAGCTTGGCAGTGCTATGGCGGTTGTTCGATTGGCGGGATGCGTTGGTTGTCGTGCAGCCAAAGACCATCATTGGCGGGCAGCGTGCGGGCTAGCGCCTGTTTTAGCGATGGAAGTGCCGACCGGGCCGGCCAAGGATTCCAATTGAGTTACGCGCATTGATCCGCCGGTTGGCACAGGACAATCCGCTGTGGGGTGAAGAGCGTATTGCCAGTGAATTGTTGGTGAAACTGGGCATTCGGGTTTCCCCACGCACGGTGCGTAAGTGCACGCCGAAGCCAACGGCAGGGCAACCCCGGGGCGACCAACGGTGGTCGACGTTCCTGAAGAACCACGCGACGGCGATTCTTGCCTGTGACTTCTTCATTGCGGTCACCGCGACGTTTCGAATGCTCTATGTATTTGTGGTCATCGAGCACGGTTAGCCGCAGGCTGAAGCGCGTCGCAGTCACGGCGCACCCAGGCGTGGATTAGACCTTACAGCAGCTGCGAGAAGTCGTCGGTGAGGGGAATACACACTGTTATCTGCTTCATGATCGGGACAGTATATTCGCCAGGCACCTGGACGAATCAATCAAGGCGTTGGGCTTGAGGGCACTAAAATCACCACCACGATCGCCCAAGGCAAATGCGATCTGCGAGAGAGTAATTGGCACGATACAGCTCTGTTCCACCGCCTCGATCAGTCTCGCGACTTGCTCAAAGTCGATTAATGGCGAGAGCCCTTTTACGTTGTTGAAATAAATTATTACACTTTGGTAGACAACCCTCAGGTGCTCTGGACCGTTCTGTATGTAAGCCTCAAGCCCATTGTGGGAGCGGGCAACTTACGAGGAAATTTAGATGAACAAATTATTGATCGCCACACTTGTCAGCGCCAGCTTGGCTTCTGTTATTACACCGGCAGCCGCACAGACTGCAAATTCGCCATCTCAAGCGCCGCACACAACCCAAGCGGGGAAAGACCAACATGCCAAGCACTCAGTTCGGCTGCCCAGCGAGCGTGTGGAGGCGCGACTCGCATATTTTCAGACGGCCTTGAAGATAACCGATGCGCAGAAACAGCTTTGGGAAAATTTCGCCTCAGCCATGCGCAAGCAGGCAGGTGAAGCGGATAAGCGTATGCAAGCAAGGCTGACGCAGATAGCTGAGCGCTCGAAACAGCAGCATCTGAACACTATCGAGCGGTTCGAAAAAAGGCAGCAAATGATGACTGCCGGTGCGCAACGCCTGAATGAACTGATCGTAGCTGGCAAGCCCCTTTATGCAGCCCTTAGCCCAGACCAAAAACAGATTGCGGACGGGCTATTGTCGCCGCGACATGGCCGGGGCGGTCATAAACGGCACCACGGTATGCACAAAAGAGCCTAAGAAATCTGGCGTTCGACTGGCAGCGATAGTGGGTCGAACGCCTTTTTCTCGTGAGCACTACGATGTCGTGCTGCTGGAGAACAAGGTGTTTCCGCCGACACAGACTGACCACCTGTGCCAATTTTGCATCGACCAGAGTTTGTCGAGTAGCAGTGATGGTTAATGTGTAGAAAACAGAATCCGATCTGACAGGCAGTGTCCGACGGTTTCTAACCTAAAACTCTATCAGGTTCAGAAAGCGGCCATTGGTTATGGTTGACCGCGATGGACTTAACCCCTGGTTTCCGGTCACCGCCACGCGTAGGGCGAGGCGCGGTCGCCGCGGGCGCTTCAATCTCTGACGCACTCTTGCTCCCGGTTATCGGCCGCACCATCCCACAAGAGCTGCGCCATGTAACACGCCCGCAGCGGGGTCTGCATTTGCCTCACACTGCCAGACTCGCTGCATGACTTTATCTACTGATGCCAGTCTCACTGAACAGTCTCAATCTGCAGTTATCCCCGCGTCCTTCACCACCTTCGACCACCGTTCATAGTCGTCGCGCACGATTTTGGCGAGGTGCTCCGGCGTTCCGCCGGTGGTGTGGATGCCCTGGCTTGCGAAGCTCGTCTTTAAATCGCGCTCGTTGACGATTTTGTTGAGCACGGTGTTCAGGGTATTGACGATGGCCCGTGGCGTGCCGCCGGGCGCGAGTATCGCGTACCAGGTCGTCACCACATAGCCGGGCACGGTGTCGGCGACGAGGGGCACATCGGGCAGATCCGGCATGCGCGCGGCGCCGGTGACAGCCAGCGCGCGCAGGCGGCCAGCGCGAAAATACGGTATGAGCGCAATCGGCGGCGTAATCAGTATTGGCGTTCGTCCCGCCAGCAGATCGGGCATCGCCACGCCGGCGCCCTTGTACGGCACATGCAGCATTTTGACTTTGCTCATGTGCAGCAGCAATTCGGTCGCCAGATGGGTGAGTCCGCCGACACCGGGGCTGGCGTAGGCGAGCTGTCCGGGTTTGCTGCGCGCGAGGTCCAGCAAACCTTGCAGGCTGTCCGGCAGCGTGGGGTGAACGCCGACGACATACGGCGAGGTGCCGATCTCCACCACCGGCACGAGGGTGCCCAGCAGGGCATGGGCGGATTTGCGCGTGGCCATGGTCGCCGCATAGCTGGCGGACGAAAACAGCAGGGTGTAGCCGCTGGGCGCGGCTTGGGCGGCAATTTCCATGCCGATGAGCCCGCCGCTGCCGCCGCGGTTGTCGATGACGAATTGCTGCCCCACATGCTCCGCCAGAAGCGCGGCGATGCGGCGCGCACCAAGGTCGGCGCCGCCTCCCGGCGCGAACGGCACCACCATGCGCACCGGTTTAGCGGGGTATGGCGCGGGTTGCGCCTGCGCCGCGGCCCATGCGCCGGCGAGAATCATCGCCGCAGTGAAATAGCTTGCGTGTCTGTGCATCGCGTTGGGGTATAGGGTTTTCAAGTGCGACACGAAGTCGCTTGTGTCAGTTGTTTCCACTTTACAGGAGGGAACCGCCCGTGTCACCGGGTGAATCTAAGAGTCTGAATCAAGAGCGAATCTGACAAAGTAACGATTCACCGCAAGGTGCGGGGTATCAATCGCGAGAGGCGTACCCTTCTGGCAGCCACACGCCGGATCAGTGCTAGATAGGCCCCGGCGTACATCGGGTTGTTCGGCATGTCGCCCAAGAAGCTTGGGCTGGGCAGTTTCCAGACCAATCGGAAATGCCCGCTATGGGGTTTATTGACCAGCAACTCGATACGCTCTTGGTGAAACCACAGATGCGTCTGGCGCAGGCTGCCCAGCGCCTCAAAGCGGCTGAAGACCAGCGCGATCGCTTCTTGCACGCTCAGGTTAGGGTCCTTGACCAGACGGCTGGTTGCTTCGTCCATGACGTAGCCGGGCTGGGGGCTACGACCCAGTTCGCCGCGCCGGGCTTTGGCTTCCCGGCCCTGTTGCAGACGCAGTTTCAACGTTCCCAGCTCGATCACGCTGAGCGTGCCCTTGATGCCAAGAATCAAATGGTCGTCGAGCCGATTCAGATCATAGACACTCTCGGCGTCACCGATCAGCGTGTTCAGGACTCGGCACAGCTCCATCAGCTGACACCAATCCTTGTCGGTGCGCGACAGCCGCGAGGGCTCGCGGCTGAGTACTATGCCGACCTCACCGAGCGCGATACTGGCCAGAAGCTGCTTGAAGCCTTCGCGCGTCTGAGCACCACTGGAGGCGCTCATACCCAGATCAGTGTCGATGACTTCGACGCGGGCAAAACCGTAAGCCTTTGCGGTGTCCTTCAGTGCGTACTGCAGGCGCTGGCTCTCGGTGTTGTGCTTGACCTGCGCGAGGGATGATTGGCGTAAATAGACGATGGCCTTACGCGCCAGGTGGCTCGCCGTGATCTTCGAATTTAACTCAACGCGGTTCATGGTCGACCTCCTGCGCGAGTGGACACACCGCGACGATGGCTTGGGCCATTAGTGCGATGAGCTGTAGTTCGCGCTGCGGTGGGATCGTCGGGCCCGGGTGAGCGGCGTCGACCTCGGCGAGATTGAGTTTGATTTGCTGTGGCATCGCGTTGCTCCGAAGGGTTGTGTGCAACCACCCTAGCGTGTACTTCGAGCAACACCGCCACCGCGAGCAATGCGCTGGCAGCAACTTCGATTTTATCGTGCATGTGGAACTGCGCTGCGACGGGCTCGATCATCCATAGCGGGACCTTCAGCGTCTTGCCGTCGGGGTGGCGCACCGTCAATGCGAGATCGGCTCGCCGCGACCACTCCACGACTTCGAGACACCTCTTATGCAGCGGGTGAAACGAGTAGTGCACCGTCACGGTCAACGGCATGGTATTCAGAGTGGTTGTCGCTGAACATTCACATCCATGGCCTGGTGCTCGATGGCGTGTATTGCACCGGTGGTGAAGGCGCGCCCGTGTTCCATCAAGCGCCGGCCCCAACTAACGATCAGCTGCAAAGGCTGCTCGACAAAATCATCCGCCGCATCTTGAAGTTACTGACCCGCCTCGGCCATCTGATCGAGGAGGCGGGCATCACCTACATGGCGCGCACTGAGAGCATCGACCCGGACAACGTGCTCACACCGCTGCAAGCAGCCTCCAGCACCTACCGCATCGCGCTCGGCCCGCGCGCAGGGCGCAAAGTGCTGAGCCTGCAACA
>CAMBCF010000066.1 GCA_945864585.1 Bordetella parapertussis
CATCGCTCGCTCGATGGGACAACACCGGCACAACGTGCTTGCGCTTCGTCACCAACACCTATTTCGCTCGCGCATCACGCGTGGCGGCAGCATTGCGGCGGCCTACTCCAGACCCCCATGGCGGCTTGACTACGAATTCGCCCCCGACACGTCCTGTATCACGATATCAATTCTGAACGATAGCTTTTCTGTCGCATCAAGCGGTGAAACATGTTGGATTTTAATCTTGTGTTGGTCGCCTAGATTACTCTGCAACCATAGGGCTATGAAGCGCTCAAATAGTTGCGGCATATTCACCGAAAATGGGATCATGGAGTGATCCCCGCGCCCGGATCCCGGCCCCGAATGCTCTAGAAATAGTCGGCAAAGCGCATGTAGTGCCCGATAGTCTTCGTTCAGCCGGTGATATCGGCGATTGACGCATTGAGCGGGTGATACAGCTATTAAAATGACAGAATGTGCTAGCGCTCGATACGCAGCGCGAACACTAGACCACACATCGGCCCGTCCTATCGACACACCACACAGAACCCAAAGCGTCCATAGGAGAATGTGGTTGTCCTCCAAATCAGCGGTATGCTCCTGATACTCGCAATACACTTTCGGCGCTCCGCAGATAAGGGCACGGACGGTCTTCCTGATATCTAGCCGTCCTCTTACACAACCGAGCGCTTCGTGCTCCGTAACGTAGTCACGGAAAATGCCCTTTCGTGCCCGCGCAAGAATACGACTTGCCAAAATTCGAGCAATTCGCTCATACAAGTCATCAAAATCTTCTATCTGAACAACGCCAGCAAGAAGATTAAAAGACTTCAAGTCATATGCCACTTCTAGCATCCGAAAGAGATTGGACACGGGTGTCTTTGGTCGAATCCGTACTACCAGATCGTGACCGATGGGCACATGTCCGACGACATTTCTCGATGTGATCGAGTAGGCGAATTCTTCAAAGGGGCGCGCTTCGATTTCAAACTTGCCGCATTGATAAAGCGCACGTGCCATGTTGTCCGCTAAGCCGATCGCCGAATGCCTGGTCAAAGCCGGGTTCAACGTTGCCGTTTACGACGTACTGGAAGCTGCGATGGCCGCGTTCAGAGGCAAGGACGTTATAGCATGCACATCATGTGCTGACGTTGCCGGGCGCAGCGACATCGTTATCAGTCTCGTGAGGGATGGTTCTGAAACCGAAGAAGTGATATTCGGCACACATCGTATCCTGGAGGCATTGCGCCCGGGAACCATATTCGTGACTGGCAGCACGGTGGGTCCTGCGCTGGTGCGCAGGATTGCCAAGGTTCTTTCTGCCCGAGGCTGTGAAATGCTGGATATGCCATTCACCGGCGGTTACGTTGCCGCCTATGAAGGCAGACTCTCGCTGATGGTCGGAGGCGCACAGGAAACCATCGATCGCGCCAGTCCAGTGTTGAGGGCATTTGCGCACGTTATTACACGAGCGGGTGACGTCGGCGCCGGGCAGACTGCCAAACTCGCGCACCAGCTCATCATGAGTATGAACATAATGGCGCTGCTGGAAGGTCTGTCGCTGGGCGTGGCGGAAGGCATCCAACCGGAGATAATCAGGCAAATTATCAGGGACGGTATCGCCAACAGCGGCGTACTTCAGGTTTGGGATGAAATGGGCCCGCGTTGGAAGCGGTTTCTCGATGTTAACGAGCCGGGAGGGGCTGTACCTATCATGAAAAAAGACCTCCATCTGGCGCTGGATCTCGCATGCGAACTCGGCGTCAAACTGAGCCTGGGTGCGCAGGCATCACGCATCGCTGATGAAGGTATCGCTACTGGTCGCGACAATCCGCTGCTTTAATATCGCGTTAACACTTCCATCTGAATTCACGCTGTATCGGATTCAATGAGAAAGCGTGTAAGCGGGGACAGGAACAAGCCCACGCAGGTAGAGCGCACCCAACGCCGCCTGCGCAAGTCCATCATTTGCAACGATGAGTGACGGTGCTATGATCGTCAGCCGCGTCAGCCAACATGGTCTAGCTCCAGCGCTTCTGTAAACTGCACGTCGCGCCTTCGAATATCATTGCTGTCCGAGGAGCAGTTTAACGTATTGAAAAACCATACTGCAGGCGATTCCAGCGACGTCACGGACGAATCCTTACGCTATCCCTACTGGCGCCGCAATCTGCAAACTCTGCCGGTGGCGACGCTGATGAGCTCCATGGGGTTTGCGATTTCGTTTCCGTTTCTGCCGCTGATGGTGCGCAGCCTCGGCGTGCACGAAAACCTTGAAACCTGGATCGGCCACATGATGCTGGTTTTCTACATCATCAGTTTTTTGTGCGGGCCGGTCTGGGGCAGCATCGCTGATTACTTCGGCCGCAAGATCATGGTACTGCGCGCCATGCTCGGCATGGGCTTTTTCATGTCGATAATTCCCTTTGCGCCCACACCGCTGTGGTTCGCCTGCCTGTTTTCGCTGGTAGGGTTTTTCAACGGCGGTACCATGTCCGCGCAGGCTCTGATCGTGGCCAACACACCGCCCCACCGTATCGGCGCCGCGTTGTCGGGCCTGCAGGCGGCGAACCTGATGGGCCAGACCACCGGGCCCGCGGTAGGCACGATACTGGTGGCGATGGTCGACAAGCCGCACTGGCTGTTCTGGTTCAGCGGCGGAGCGCTGCTCAGTGCCGCCATGCTGGTGATCGCGTTTGTGCGCGAGACCAAGCAGCTCACGCCAGGGCGTTGGCGCCCGCAATGGATCGGCAGTCTGCGGGCGCTGCTGGCGGTGCCGCGCATCGGCCTGCTGTATTTTCTGGGCTTCGTGTTCGCGGTGCTTGCCGCCGGTAATATTACAATTCTCAGCGTGTTTGTGATGAACCTGAATGGCGGCGTGTCAGCAGACGCAGCCTCGCACGCCTTCTGGGTCGGGGCGATAGCCATTGGTTATGCGCTTTCCAGCGCCATCGCGCTGACGCTGTGGGGACGCTTGCTCGATCGCTACGAGCCGCGACGTATCCTGTTATTTTCCACCGCCGGCGCGGGGCTGACGCAACTTCCACTGCTGTTCCTGCAAACGCCGCTGCAACTCACGCTGACGCGCATCGCATTCGGTCTGGCAGCGTCACTGATGTTGCCCGCTATCGTGCGCCTGCTGCGCAGCCATGCACCAGAGGGCATGGATGCGCGCGCAATTTCCTATGCCGCGTCGTTTCAATTCATTGCCATGGGCATCGCACCCTTCACTGCTGGCCTGATCGGGCCGCTGCTAGGGCTGCGCGCCTATTTCGCACTGACAGTGGCGCTCACATTTATCGCGTTTGGGCTGTGGTTACGCAGCGAAAATCGCGGCACGAAGAGCGGGGCACGGTAAAACGCGTTACGCTTTGCCCGAAGTCGCTATCGCTACAATGGCAGCCGGTGGTCCGCAAATATTCACCGCAAATCACTGCTGTCCAAAATAGCCGAAGCCTAGTGAGTTGTTGTCTAGGTAAACGATGGTTTGGGACGGCTTTTTCAAGTTCGTGCCTCCGTATGCTGTCCAAGATCAAGCGAAGGCCAATGCGGCCTGGGGATGGTCCTGAGGTTCGGGCGGTGTGGCGAACGGTTCATTCAACCACTGCATCAGATCACGATGTGTGAACAGATTCATGCGCAACAGCGCCACGAGGTTGGACAGGCTCCAGCCGAAACGGGAGGTCAGTTGCAGATAGCGCAGCAACAGCATCGAGATCAATGCCGTCCAAATCTGCGTCTTGACCGCATTGGCCGAGGTGCCGACGAAGGTCTTAATCTTGCAATTCTGTTTGATCGCTTTAAAAAAAAGTTCGATTTGCCAGCGGTCCTTGTAGATGGCGGCAATGGTGCTGGCACCCAAACCATTGTACTCCGCAATAATTCGCGCCAACTGGGTCCGAGTAGCTTGCGCGAATTATTGTGGAGTACAGTATGCCTGCGCTTGAACGTCGTTGCCCAGGAAATGGCACACGATGACCAGCACGCAACCGATGCGCAAACAAACCCGATGCGAGAATTCAACTAACTTCGCGCCGACTGTGTGGGGCATGGGCGTCGATTTCATCGCCGGCCGGATCGCTCTCAACATTTGATAGCGCGCGCAACGCTGTCGCCGGCATCGCGGATTCCCTCAGGCGCCGGCCACCGCTGCGCGCTGGCTGACGAGCCTTTGTTCGACCTCGTCCAGTGTCAGCACCCAGCCCAGGCGGCACTGGATGTTCGCCAGCGCGAATTCGTGCATGTCGTTGCCGTAGGCCGAGGCGACGCATTCGGCCACCAGCACCATGCGCAATCCGCGGTTGTATCCGCCAAAGGTCGTCGACAGCACGCAGGTATTCGTATTGCAACCTGCCACCAGCAGCGTGTTCCGGTTCATCGCGCGCAGCAGCATTTCAAGTGGCGTGCCATGAAAACTGTCGAAGGTGCGTTTGCTGTCAACGATCAAATCGGACGGCTGGATGTCGAGTCCCGGCATGAACTGCCCGCCGATCGAGCCCGGGCTCTTGTGATGGGCAAAATTGCTTTTCTGGTGCGGCGTGAACGACTCCTGCAGTTCGAGCATCGCACGTTCGAACGGATGGTTGGCCATCAAAGGTGGCTCCCATACCGTTGACGCGTGCACCACGGCAACGCCGCTGGCGCGCGCCATGGCAAGCAGCCGGTTGGTGCCTTCGAGCACGCGCGTGCACTCCGCTTCCGGCACCGGCAACGAAGCGATCTCGGGATCGAGGTTGCCGCGCTGGCAATCGATGGTCAGCACGGCGCAATCGGCCGCATTCAGCCTGAGCGCGCTTTTCATGCGCGCGATCATGTTCGCGCGGTCGATGGTCATGGTTCCACTCCTGTTGCAATGATTGCGGACGTGACTGCTAGTCGACTGAAATACCGGACGAGCGTATGACCTTGCGCCACTTATCCACCTCGGTGCGCATGAATCCGGCGAACTGTTCGGGGTTGCTGCCCACCGGGTCGGCGCCCACGCCTGCCATTTTTTCGCGCACTGCCTTGTCGGCCATCACCGCCGACAGCGTCGCATAAAGTTTTTTCACGTGCTCTGGCGGCACACCTGCCGGGGCGACCACCGCGTGCCACGACGAGGCAATCAATTCGGGCATGCCACTCTCGGCAGTGGTCGGCACCTCCGGAAGCAGTGCGGAGCGCACCGGTGCCGTGATGGTGATGGCGCGCAACTTGCCCTCGCGCACGAACGCCAGGAAGGTCGGCGGGTAGAACACCATCTGAATTTTTCCGGCCACGATATCCGGTAGCGCAAGCCCCACGCCCTTGTAGGGGATGTGGACGATGTCGATTTTCGCCAGCGACTTGAACAGCTCGCCGGCAAGGTGTACGCCGCTGCCGATGCCGGTCGAGGCGTAATTGATCTTGCCCGGATTGTCGCGCGCATAGGCGACAAGCATCTTGAGTGTGGTGGCATTCAATGCAGCCGGACTGGTGAACAGGAAAAACGGAACGTTTGCCACCTGCGAAATCGGCGTGAAACTGCGCAGCGCGTCGTACGGGGGCTTCGCCTGCAGGTTGGGCGCAATCACGATGGCGCCGACGTTGCCGACCAGCAGGTTGTAGCCGTCAGGCGTGGCCTGCGCAGCAAGCCCGGCGCCAATCACGCCGCCGCCGCCGGAACGGTTGTCGACGATGATCTGTTGCCCCAGCAGTGGCGCCCAGCGCGACGCCAGCAAGCGCGCAATGACATCAACCGATTCTCCAGCCGGATACGGCACAATAATCCGCAGCGGCCGGTTGGGATAGGACTGCTGCGCCAGCGCAGCGTGCTGCGCGCAGGCCAGCGCCAGGGCGACACCAAGGGTGCGAATAATTTTCATAATAGCTTTCCAGTCATTGAACTTGATACGGCGAAAGCCGCCGTCCTAGCGCGCAGGATAATCGATGCGGCGCGCATGCCCGGCCTTGAATCGGCCGTCGAGTGCATCACTCAGCCAATCGGCGACAAACAGATAAAAGTCGGGAAGACGGCCGCCGAAGGTGTGGGTCTCGTTTTCAAACACCCACAGTTCCTTCGGACAGCGCAGCATAGCGTAGAGCTGTTCGCCGTCCTCGAGCGGGCACAATTCGTCGAATTCGCCCATCGCCAGCAGCGTCGGGCATTGGATCTTGTCCGCCAGCGGCGCCAGCGACATCTGATCCGTCATCGCATCGAACGCATCCTCGTCATGGATGTTCGACATGTACATGTAGTTGGCGCGATACGCCGGCTTGCTGTGCCTGAAAATGGTGTCCTTCTGCTGGTAGACGCCCATCGCGCCGACCACCGCCTTGATGCGCGCATCATGGGCGGCGATGCGCGGCGCCCAGTAACTGCCCATGCTCCAGCCGTAGGCGCCGATCTTACGGGCGTCGATCTGCGGACACTGCTCGAGAAAATCGACGGCGGCCGAGCCGGCACGCTCGAAATTATCCAGCGTCACCCAGTTCTCGCGAATGTTGCTCTCGCCCTGCCCCGGCCCGTCAATGGTCAGCGTGGCGATTCCGCGCCGGCGGAAATGATTGTGGTACGGGCTCGGCATGTATTCCTTGATCGTATCCATGCCGGGCACGATGAGCACGCAGGGCGCCTTTTCCTTACCCGGCACGGTTTGAAGTATGCCGGGAATTGTCTTGCCGTTCTCAAAAGGAATTTCGACGCGGCGCACCGGCGCTTCATCAAACAATTCAGTGAACTTCTGGTAGCACTGAACCAGCCGCGCATACAACTCGCGCTTGCGCGTAGTATTGGCGTGGATCACGCCGCAGGCCGGACCGTAGTACAAAGCGGCGCGATAGTAAAATTCCGCCGCGCTTTCGCGATGGCCGGCAGCCTCGGCTTCGCGCGCGAGCGCTTCCTCCTGACTGGCGGTGCGCACCCATTCCTTGACCACCGCACCGGGCACCTTGATGCGCTCTGTCGTGCGTTTGACATCTGCCGGACGAAAGCCCCACTCGACAAACATCACCGCGCGAAAGCCGAACACGTCCATGAGCTTGTAGAGCTCTTCGGTAATCCACTGCTGACCCCTGCGGGCGTGATCGATCATCAAATTCTCCTGGGCTCAGACAAACAAAATGATTTAACTGCTTCTTTCTGCCCTTGCACTCGCGCAGCCTAAGCCACCCCTGGACCCCGGTAATTACTCAATCCGTATGCCGGAATCTTTCACCACCTTCGCCCATTTTATTATTTCGGTCTTAACGAATGCCGAAAATTGCTCAGGCGAGTTGGTGATGAGCTCGGCGCCAAGGTTGGAAAAGCGCCGGCGGAGATCGGGGCTGGCGGATATTTTTTTCATGGCTGCATTCATCTGCGCGATAACTCCTGGCGGCGTGCCGGCGGGCATGAAAAGACCGTACCATCCTGTCACGTCAAAGCCCGGGACACCGGATTCGGCCACTGTCGGCAGGTCCGGTATTTGCGGGGATCGCTTCGAGCTGGTGACTGCGAGCGCGCGAACTTTCCCCATCTTGATCTGTGCCAGCGCAGGGGCTATGCCAAGGAAGAAGAGTTGCACCTGCCCCGCATATATGTCGACGAACGCCTGACTGATATCCTTGTACGGCACATGTTCCATCTGTATGCCGGTCGAAGTGGCGAGGAGCTCCGCGGCCAGATGCCCCGGGGCGCCGACCCCGGTAGACGCGTAATTTAGTTTTCCGGGCCTGGATTTCGCCAGCGCAACAAACTCTTTGAGCGTCCTCGGCGCGAGTGACGTCGTTACAACCATGACAAAAGGCGAGGAGGAGACCAGCGTCACTGGCGCGAAATCGCGGACGGAGTCATAGGGCAGCTTGCGGTACATCGCCGGGCTTACGGCGATTGTGCTTATGTTGCCTATTACCAGCGTGTAGCCGTCCGCGGAAGAAGCCGCGGCGATCTTGGTACCCAGTACACCCCCGCTGCCGGGTCGATTATCCACCACGACCTGCTGCCCCAGCTCGTCGCTGAGGTTCTGTGCAATGGTACGTGCCACGATATCGGCACTGCCGCCCACGGTAAATGGCACCAGGAAATGGACTGGGCGGTTCGGGTAGGCGTCGTTTGCCTTGTGCTGAGCATCGGCATGCGACACGGCTACGCATAAGACGAGGGCGAATGCGCTCCAAGCCATATTCCGCACGATGCTTACTCCGTTGTGCTCTTTTCTTGTCCTGTTCAGGATCTGTTTGCGTCAGCGGCAAGTGAGTTTATCGCGGAATGCTTCCCGTACCTGGCGTAGTGATCAACTGCAGCATTGGCAATTCGTGTTACCGGTCGATATTAGAATCACGCACTGACCGTGTCAACGATGCTGGTGCGGAAAAAGACAGCCTGATCGCATTATTCACCCGCTAGCAGTCGCATCACCAGGAGCTCTTGCAACGGGATGTTTGATAAGATTGCATGCATCGACCCTCAACTGGTACAGCGGAGGTTCTGTTTGATGAGATCAACAAGAGGATTGCCCTATGCCCACGCTTCGCGTTGCCCCCGATCTGGAGATGTTTTATCTGATGGATGACTTCACGGATCCGTGGACCAAACCCGAAACGATATTGATGCTTCACGGCCTGTGCGAAAGCAGTGCGGCGTGGTACGGGTGGGTGCCGACCCTGGCGCGACACTTCAAGATTGTGCGCACGGATATGCGGGGGTTTGGTCAGTCAACGCCGATGCCCGAAGACTATCCGTGGACAATGGACAGAGTGGTGGTTGACTTTATCGCGTTGATGGACAAGCTTGGTATTGAACGCTTTCACCTGGTTGCGGCCAAAATCGGCGGCAACGTTGCCCGCCGCTTTGCCGCTCGCCATCCGAAACGTGTCATTACGCTGACCGTCGCTGGAACACCCGCGCCTTACCGCGATACCGTCGCCGAGCGCGCCAGAGTCTGGGGTAAACAAATTAGAAACGACGGGCTTGAGAGCTGGGCCCGCGACACCATGGCGTATCGCTTAGGTGATAACTTTCCGAAGGAAGGTTTTGAGTGGTGGGTAAAACTAATGGGGAGTGCGCCCCTCTCCAGCGTCCTGGGCTGCGTGCTACCCCTTCCTGCCACTGACATCAGAAGCGACTTGCCGAAAATCGCCTGCCCGACGCTGGTGATCACCACCGAGGGCAGCCGCCTTAACTCGGCTCACGAAACCAAAGCCTGGCAGGAGAAGATACCCAACTCCACATTGCTGGTCTTGCCTGGTGGTTCTTATCATGTTGCTGCCAGTGATGCTGAACGGTGCGCGCTTGAAACACTGAAATTCATAAAATCACATTCGATATGACCGTTACAAAGAGAGGGATTAAAACCACAGCCCTCAGCGTTCGCTCCAGGGGATACGTGTCGGCTGCACGCACAGTTGCAACGCTGGCATTTGCGCTGGCAGGCACGATTTGCATCGCACAGCCCTACCCGAACAAGCCGATACGCATAATCAACACGGTCGCTGCAGGCGGTCCCGCCGAGCTCGTCGCTCGCATAGTGGGCCAGAGGCTGACCGAAGCGTGGAGTCAGCCAGTTATTGTCGACTCGCGACCCGGCGCCGGCGGAATCATCGGCGCAGAGATCGCGGCACAAGCAGCGCCCGACGGCTACACATTGCTGCTAGGCTCTGGAGCAACCATGGTGTTCGCGCCGCTTCTTCAGCCGGCGATCCGCTACGATCCGATCAAGGACTTCGCTCACGTCAGCATGATTGTTCTGAGCCCGTTCCTGCTTGTTGCTCACCCGTCGGTCGCTGCAAAGAGCGTGAGCGATTTTGTCGCGCTCGCCAAGGCAAAACCCCGCCAATTCAACTTCGGTATGCTGGGCATTGGCAGTACCGCCCATCTCGGCATCGAGCTCATGAGGGCCAAAACGGGCATCGAAGTTCTGCAGATTCCCTACAAGGGCGGACTGCCGGCGGTGACAGCGCTTGTGGCGGGTGAAATACACGTTCTTTTCAATAGTCTTGGGAGCTCGCTGCCGCACGTGAAATCGGGGCGGCTTGCACTGCTTGCCACTGCGGGTCCACGGCGCTCTCCACTAATCCCCGACACGCCAACTGTGTCCGAAACCTATCCCGGCGTCGAAGTTGTGTCTTGGTACAGCGTGCTTGCGCCCGCAAGGACACCGCCCAATATTGTGCTTAAGCTGAACGCGGAAATCAGACGTGCTCTTTCCGATAAGGAGGTAACTGAGCGCCTGGTGCTTCAGGGGCACGAGCCGCATCCGAGCACTCCAGCACAAATGCGCGAATATTTACGCAACGAGCTGGAGACCTGGGGCAAGGTCATCAGGACTGCGGGGATTAAGGTGGGCGCATGAAGGGAGTCGTCGTTTGTCCACAACCGCGTGCCGCCGATGTCGGCGCTGCGATTCTTTCCAGGGGCGGCAATGCTTTCGATGCCGCAGTCGCGACCGCATTCTCGCAGATGGTCAACGATCCCTTCATGTGCGGGATCGGCGGCATGGGCACCCTGCACTATTACCGCGCCGACACCGGCCGCAGCGGCATGGTGGATTTCTACAACCGCGCCGGCAGCAAGGTACGCCCCGACATGTGGGCGAAGGACTCCAGGGGCCGCACCGAGATCTCCGGCTACAGCTTGTTCGACGACTATCGCAGCGAGATCGGCTACACCTCAATCATGACACCCGCCACCCCGGCCGGGCTGGGACTGTTTCATGAGCAGCATTGCACCCTGCCCTGGGCCGAACTGATCGCGCCCGCCATCGCTCAGGCCGAGGAAGGGATCGTCATCACCCCGCATACGGCCGGCGTGTGGGTGCGCGAGCGGCAACCGGGCATTCCCGACGGCATGACCCGCATCCGCAAGACCGCCGAATGTGCCCGCGTCTATCTGCATTCCGAAGGCCGTTTCTTCGAAGTCGGCGAAAGCATGCGACTACCCGACTATGCGCGTACGCTGGAGCGACTGGCGCGAGGCGGATGGCGCGAGTTTCATCACGGCAGACTCGGCGACGAAATTGCAGCCGACCTCGAGGCCAACGGTTCGTACGTGACCCGCGAAGATATCGCCAGCGTCAAGCCCGAAACCTATGCGCCGCTGGAAGGCAGTTACCGTGGCTATACGGTGCGCTCCAACCCGCCGCCGGGGAGTGGTGCGACCCTCATCGCGATGCTGCAGATCCTGGAGCACTTCGACCTCGGCAGTCTCGGGCATTCATCGGCACGGCATATCGATTTGGTTGCGCGCGCGATGGCGGCCGCCCACGTCGATCGCAACGAGTACCTCGGCGATCCGCACTTCGCCGATGTCCCGATCGCCATGCTGATTTCCAGGGAGCGTGCCGCCTACTGGGCCAAGCGCCTCGAGAAGGGGGATTTTCTTGGCGACGAGAAGCAATCGCCACCCTCATGCACGACTCACCTGTGCGCGTTCGACGATCACCGCAATGCAGTTTTCATGACGCACACGCTGGGAACAGCGGCGGGCGTGGTCTCGCCGGGATTGGGTTTTAACTACAACAACTCGATGAAGCTGTTCGATCCGATTCCGGGGCGCAAAAACTCGATGGCGCCAGGCAAGGCGCGCACCACAGGCATGGTGCCGACCATGCTGCTCAAAGACGGCAAACCGGTGTTGGTCGCAGGCGCCCCTGGAGGCAGCGTGATCATCAGCGCCACGCTGCAGGCCATTCTCAACGTCATCGATTTTGGCATGTCACCGGTCGAGGCGGTGACCGTTCCTCGCATCCACTGCGAAGGCAAAGGGATCCTTGCCGAAGCAACCATCCAGCGCTCGGTCATCGACCAGTTGCGCGCCATGGGCCACAAGGTGGTTCACAGTCCGCACAGCTTCGAGCCCATCATGTCGCGCGCGCATGTGATCTCGACGATCGGCGGGCGCATGCGCGGCGGCGCCGATCCCCGCGGCGGCGCGGGCGTCGGCTACGCCTGGTAGCGCGGAGGCGCGGTCAACCACTACGCGGGCTAGCCTTGCCGGGCTTGTTGCCGGAGCGAGTCGCTGCTGAATAGCTCTTCGTGGGCTGAGAATCTTTAAAAAACAGCGGAGCTTTAGGGAATCTTCGTGCGGTTGACTGCTGGGTAGTCTGCGCATAGATTATTGTTGGGTGAAAAAGGGGCTTTAATCAGTCTGATGTTTACGAGCACGAAATCTGGCGCGGCGCACGTCAAGTACAGCAGATTGAAGGCTATTGCGGTAACCAGCGCCCAGCGCGTGCCAGCATATCCGGCTTTGCCAACGCTTGCGGAAACCGTAGCACCAAGTTACGAACTGGAGAATAAGTATTGTCTCTAAAGGAGTAATGGTAATGGCAGAATTGACACACGCTGCGCGCGGCGCGACCGAAATTTCGTTTCTCGGCACAGGTGATTGCGGTCCGGTCCATGGCCCGTAAGACGGGTTCCCGATTGAACGTTACAGCGAATTGGTGCGGCCGACTTTACAGAGCGTGGATCTCAGATTTGGCAACTGCGAGCGTCAGTACTCCGCGCGCGGTACTGCCAGTGAAACCTCGCCGCACGGACGACAGCCGCCTGAAATGGCAAGCATATTCAGCGATTGCGGATTCGATGCGGTGACCATCGCGAACAATCATATGTACGATTTCGGACCTGATGCGCTGCTGGATACGCGCGCTCTGCTCCTCGCTAAAGGCATTGCCGTTACGGGCGCGGGCCGGGATCTTGATGAAGCGCGCAAACCGGCCATTGTCGAACGTAACGGTATAAAGGTCGGGTTCCTGGGTTACTGTTCTGTGATCCCGGAAGGCGGGGAAGCTGCAACGGGTAAAGTCGGTATCGCACCCTTACGCGTTACGACGACCTACGAACCCCGAGGACCGCATGCCTCTCCGCGTGTCGTGACCCGACCTGATGACACTGATATGAAGATGATCGTGGACGACGTGGCCGCGTTACGCCGTCAGGTGGATATTGTGATCGTCGCCTTTCATTGGGGCGTGATTTGGGTGCCACGGGTGATTGCCGACTACCAGGTGATCGCGGCGCACGCCTGTATCGACGCTGGGGCCGATATGATTCTCGGGCACCACGCGCACGTGCCAAAAGCGATTGAAATGTACCAGGGCAAAGCGATCTTTTACAGTCTCAGTAATTTTTGCATGACCAAGCCCTTTCCTTCGCCGAAATGGCAGGAAGCGCCCTGGATGCACGGCGCGCTGCGTAACAGCGCCGACCAGGACGCGGCGTATCCACTGCTGCCGTATGGCCGTGACGCGAAGCGAACGTTGCTTGCGAAAGCTGTATTTTCCAGGGACGGGGTCAAGAGCGTTTCTTTTCTGCCGATGATGATCGACCAGCAGTACCGGCCGGAGGTGCTGCACTACGGAGATGAACGATTCGCAGACATGGTGACGTACATGGATTGGGCGTCCGAAGGATTCGATCACAAATTCACGCGGCGCGGCGACGAAATCATGTTATCGCCAAGCTGACGCGGCACTCACAAGAGGACAAAGCCGTGAAACAAACGAACGCTACTCGAACCAAACCGGTAGATCACATCCAGTCACATTTGAGTGGCTACGCGGCGCAACTGCAATACAAGGACCTGGACCCCGGGACGATACATGCCGTCAAGGTGCGCGTGATCGATACGCTGGGCGCGCTGATCGGTGGATTTTTCGGCGAACCTTGCCAGGCGGCACGGGATGTCGCCGCCCGTATGCCGCAGTCTGCGGGCGCGTCTGTGATTGGAACACGGCTTGTTACCTCACCCGACGTTGCGGCATTTGTCAATGGAACGACCGCGCGCTATGTCGAGATGAACGATGTGTATCACTGGCCGGGCAGTAGCGGCGGGCATCCCAGTGATGTGCTCATGCCTGTGCTGGGTGTCGCCGAGCATGTGCGTGCAAGCGGCAGGGATTTTATCGTAGCGGTAACGCTGGCCTACGAGATATATCTGCGGATGTCCGATGCGGTTCATACGCCGGGCTTTGACTGCACGAATTTTGCCTGCATGGGCAGCGCGTTGGGTGCGGGCAAGTTGTTGCAATTGTCTCCTGAACAACTGGCGGAGTGCCTGTCGATGGCGGTAGTGCCCAACAATGCGCTCAACCAGGCTCGTACAGGACACCTGTCGATGTGGAAGGCCGTTGCCGCAGGACAAGCCGGTCGTGCTGGCGTGTTTGCGGCCTTGCTCGCCGTAGCTGGCATGAAAGGGCCGCACGCCCCGTTTGAAGGTAAGGCTGGCTGGTGCAATCACGTCGCCAAGCGGTCTTTCTCGCTCGATGCCTTTGGCGGGAACGGCACGCCTTTCAAGATCATCGATACCCTCATCAAGCCGCGCTCTTCGTGCGCGACGACGATTTCATCAATCCTTGCCGCCGAAAAGACGGCTGCAAGTCTTGCGGGCACCGCACAGATCGAAAAAGTGACGGTTGAAGTCTACGAGCGCGCCAAGATCGGAATGGGAACCGGTGAGCACCACTGGAATCCCGACTCGAGGGAGACCGCAGACCACAGCATTCCTTACGTTGTAGCAGCCGCACTTATCGACAAGCGTCTTACGCCGCAGTCTTTCGGTGATGCCAGACTATGGAGCAGCGAGCTTCGCGAACTCCTGCCAAAGATCGAGGTGGTGACCAACGACGAATTCACCGCCGCCTATGAACGGGTGCCGGTGCAGCACCACACGCGAGTGACGGTGAAGCTGCGCAGCGGCGAGCACTGGGTCGGCGAAGCCGGTGGTAGCAAAGGCGACTTGTCGCAACCCAAGACTGACGCCGAAATCGAAGAGAAATTTCGCGCACTCGCTGAAGGCGTTCTGGGCGCCCAGCGCGTCAAAGCCGTCCTAAACGTGCTCTGGAACCTGGAGAATGTGGATGATTTTTCGCACATTCCACCACGCCTGGTCTTTACATAACTGCCGCGCACTCCGGGATGGTAAATTCAACATGCAGTGGCGAGCATCTGATTTTCAGGTCCTAAGTCCTTGATTGTTGGCGCGCCCGGCAGGATTCGAACGCGCGATTCCCTGGTTCGTGGACTAGAGATTGTTTTTTAACCTTTCTTTGACAGAATCGAGTACCGCGTTGGTGATCAGCGTAAGACCCGCCACCGGTTTGGCGGTGATTTCAACATCCGGCTTCTCAATACGCGCTTTCACACACTCGCCAAATTGCTTGATGATCTGCGACGCAAGACTTTGAATCATGCCGGCGCCGCGCCCGTACTGCGCGATCGCGCCCGATAGCGTCACCTGACTGTGTATGTGCACCATCGAGCCGGTTGCGGCGGGCTCGATGCGAAACTCGATCACCGAATCGGTGGCGCCGCGCCCCTTGGGGTCACTGCCTTTGCATTTGACGCGCGCGCTATGCGTGTCGTTGTCGATGCGCTCGAAAGTCGCCTGCCCAACCAGCGTCAACGCCACCGGCCCCAGCCGCACCGCGACCCTGCCTTTGTAGGTGCGCTCGTCCACCACCTCGGTGAGTTCAGCGCCGGGTATGCATCCGGCGATGCTCTTGATGTCGAGCAGTAGCGCCCACGCCCGCGCGGGCGGCAGCGGCACTTCAAAGGCGTTTTCAATGTCCATTTGAGATCAGCTGATCCCCATCATCCCCGCTTGGTACACGTCGCGCGGCGGGTGCGCTTTCATTGCACCGGTGAGTTCTGCCACCGACTTGATGCCGCGCTTGTCGCACCATTTTTCGAGGCCGTCGATGATGGCGATCATCGCCGTCGGACTGCGGAAGTTCGCGTAGCCGACTTCAACCGCGGTCGCGCCCGCGAGCAGGTATTCGACCACGTCTTCGGCCTTCATGATGCCGCCGCAGCCGATAATGGGGATTTTCACGCAGCGTGCGCACTGGTTGACCATGCGCAATATGATGGCCTTGATGCCGGGGCCGGAAATGCCGCCGTAGCCCTGGCCGATGTGCGATTGATAGGTATCGAGATTGATCTTCAGCCCCAACATCGTGTTCGACACTGTGACCGCGTTGGCGCCGCCTTTCTCAGCGGCTTCGGCCACGGCGGAAATATCCCCGGCGTTCGGCGAGAGTTTGGCCCACAGCGGTTTTTGCGTCGCTTCTCGGCACAATTTCACGAGCGTGTAGGTGTGCTCTTCGTTCAGCGCAAAATTGCCGCCGCCCGGCTCGCGCGTCGGGCACGATATATTGAGCTCGATCGCATCCACGCCGGGCACACTGACATCGCGCGCCATCGCCACGAAATCGTCGATCTTGTCGGAGGTGATGCTGCACACCAGCGGCGGCGTGAACTGTTTGTACTCCGGCAACTGGTGTTCCAGAAAATAGTGCAGGCCCTTGGTCGGCAGGCCAATGGAATTAATCATGCCGGCTTCGATTTCAGACACGCGCGGCGGCGGATTGCCGGGGCGATGCGGCCGCGACACGGTCTTGGTAACCAGCGCGCCGAGGCGATTCAAATCGATGACCTTGCAAAACTCCGCCGAAAACGTGCCGGACGCCGGCATCACCGGGTTGGCGAGCCTCAGCCCGCCGACATTGACCGACAGATCTACCATCCGAGACACTCCTGCAAATCGAACACCGGGCCTTCGACGCACACGCGGCGCATTTCAAGTTTGCCGTTGACGTCAAAGGTACGCACGCAGATGTAGCACGGGCCGAGCCCGCACGCCATGATCTGCTCCATCGCCATCTGGCCGGGAATATTGTGGCTGCGGCCGAGTTTTTTCATCAGTTGCATCAGCCGGTTCGAGCCGCAGGTAAAAAAGGCATCGGCTTTGTTATCCGCAATCAGGCCGTTGAGGATCGCCTCGACGTTTTCAACCGCGCTGGTGCCGTCGCTGTCGAGCAGCTTGATCACCGTGCCCACGCTCTCGAAGAGATCGGCTGCCAGCGCAAGTTCCGGGCTGCGCGCCGAAAGCAGCGCCGTCACCCGCACGCCGCGCTCGCCCGCCATCTGCGAGATCGGCGCCATCGTCGCCAGCCCCACGCCTCGACCGAGCACGACAACGTGCTTCCATTCGGGCTGCAGGTGAAACCCCACGCCGAGCGGCCCCACCATGTTCAGCCTATCGCCCGGCCGCAACGTCGCCAGCCCGCGGGTGCCGCGGCCCGCAATCTTGTACAGAAACTCCAGCCGTCCGCTGGAGCGCGCGACGCGATACAAACTCTGCGGCCGCCGGAACCACAAGTCGCCTTCGTCGGGCGACGGACACAACAACTGAAAAAATTGCCCGGGCTGTGCCGCCAGCGCCTTGGGCGTAGCCTTGACCACCAGATGTTTGTATTCGTCGTTCACCCATTCGTGCGCGACGACGGGACACAACGTTTCTTCCACCGGACACTGCGCCGGTGAGTGTCCGCTGCCGGGTTGGCCGACGATGACGGGGGCCGATGCGTAGGTGACGGTAGTCATTCGGGAATTGCGCCTTTGGGGGAGTATTCAATGATAGATGAGGCCAGAGCAAAGTCAAAACCGCAGATGGCCAAGGGTGCGATAACTAATTGCCCTTTCGCGCGCGCTCAAGCAAGCCCACGATCTCCGCCGGCGAGATCGGCGTCTGCGTGATGCGCACAGCGAAGGATTCCAGCGCGTTTTCCACCGCCGAGATGATTGCGGCCGGCGCCGGTATCACACCGCATTCGCCGACGCCTTTGACGCCGAGCGGATTGAGCGGCGAGGGTGATTCGTGGTGGATGAGTTCAATGTTTGGCAACTCGGTGGCGGTCACCAGCAGGTATTCGCCAAGATTGGTAGTGAGCGGCTGCGCATTCTTGTCGTAGATCATGCGTTCATAAAGCGCATTGCCGATGCCGTGCGCCACGCCACCGCACAACTGCCCCTCGACGATCATCGGATTGATGATCCTGCCGCTGTCGTGTGCGAACACGTAACGCGCGAGCCGCACGCTGCCGGTTTCCACATCGACCTCGACCTCCGCCACGGCAGTACCGTTGGGGTAAGCCATGTCGTCGATCACCAGGTGTGCCGTCGCCTCCATGCCCGGTGCGACGCCGCCGGGCAGCAGATAACCCGCGACACCGCCCACCGCACGCGCGATCTGCGCCAGACTCACGGTCTTGTCGGGAGACGACTTGATGTGAACATTGCCGCCGTGGATTTCAAGATCAGCGGGGTTGGTCTTCAGCAAATGGCCGGCGACGGTCAGCGCCTTTTCGCGCACGCTTAGCGCGGCTACATGCGCCGACGAACCCGCCATTACCGTCACACGGCTGTTGGAACTGCCGATGCCGATCGCTATGGTTGCGGTGTCGCCTGCGGTAACAGTTATGTTGGCCAGCTCCGAGCCGAGTTGTTCGGCCACCACTTGTGCAAGCATGGTGCGCGTGCCCTGGCCCATCGCCGCAGCACCCGTGTAGACATGCACCCGGCCTGAGGGCGCGATGCGCACGGTCACCGCCTCGAACGGACCGCGCCCCGTGCCTTTGACGAAGTTGGCAAGCCCGATGCCCAAATATCTGCCATCCCTGCGCGCGCGCGCCTGCCGCACGGGAAAATCCGCCCAGCCGGCCGCGTCGAGCGCCGATTGCTGGCATTTGAGATAGTCGCCGCTGTCGAGTATCACCGGCGTGCCGCCGCGCGTTTTTAGCTTTTTCGTGTACGGCATTTTGGCGACGGGGATCAGATTGCGGCGGCGCACTTCCGAACGGTCGAGCTTCAGTTCACGCGCCACGCGGTCGAGCAAACGCTCCATCGCGAACGTGCCTTCCGGGTGCCCGGCGCCGCGCACCGGCGTCACCGGCACCTTGTTGGTGAGCGCCACGCGCACGCTCATGTGAAACGCGGGCACTTCGTACGGCAGTGTCACCGTTTCCGCCGCGTTGTGCGCGAGGTTGATGCCGCGCGCGGTGTACGCGCCATGATCGTGGATCATCGCCCCGCGCACGCCAAGGATGTGCGCCTCACGGTCAACCGCGATTTCCACATCCCAGTACTGGTCACGCTCCTGCGTGGATGCGACAAAATGCTCGCGCCGGTCTTCGATCCATTTCACCGGGCGGCCAAGGATCAGTGCGGCGACCGCTGTGGTCACATCTTCGGGGTAGAACACCAGCTTGGGACCGAATCCGCCGCCGACATCGGGCGTCACCACACGCACCTGATTTTCGTCGCGGCCCAGCATTTCGCACAGCAGGCGCTGCGCGGCATGCGGCATCTGCGTCGAGCTCCATAGCGTCAGCCGCTCCTCGGTCTTGTCGTATACCGCGACGCAGCCACGGCACTCGATGGAATGACTGCCGCCACGATGCGTCCACAGCGCTTCGCGAAACACGTGCGGCGCGCCGGCGAATGCGGCATCGGCGTCGCCGAAACCCATGCTGAATTCAGCCAGCAGATTGTGCGGCGAGCGGCGATGCACGCGCGGCGCATCCGGCGCCAGCGCCTCGCGGCAATCGGACGCGGCAGGCAGTGGCTCGAAATCGATATCCACCAGCATCGCCGCGTCCTCGGCGAGGTAGCGGTTATCGGCCACCACGATGGCGATGGCTTCACCCACATGCACGGTCTCGCCGCCGGCGAGCGCGGGACGATTCAGATCCTGTTGGTAGCTCGCACTGGGCAGCCCCACCACCAGTTCTTCGGTTTGCAGATAGGGACGAATATCATCGCGTGTGAGCACCGCGTGCACGCCGGGCAGGGCGAGCGCCGCCGCCTTGTCGATGCCGCGTATCGCCGCATGCCCATGCGGGCTGCGCACATAGGCTGCGTACAGCATGCCGGGCAGTTGAATGTCATCCACGAAGCGGCCCTGTCCCCGCAGCAGCGCGTTGTCTTCGAGGCGCTCCACACGGCGGCCGATGACCTTGCCCATTGTTGGCGTAATGGTCATGGGTGCGCTGCGCGCATGCGCCGGGCGGCTTCCAGCGCGGCTTCGACGATGCCCTGATAGCCGGTGCAGCGGCACAGGTTGCCGGAGATCGCCACGCGCACTTCATCCGCGCCGGGGTTTGGATTGTCGCGCAAAAATTCCAGCAGCGTGATCAGCATGCCTGGCGTGCAAAAACCGCATTGCAAGCCGTGCTTGTCGCGAAACGCTTCCTGCAAAGGATGCAATGTGTCCGGGCCGGGCGCGATGCCTTCGACCGTGGTGATCTGGTGACCGTCAGCCTGTACCGCAAGTGTGAGACAAGATCGTAGCGAGCGTCCGTCCATCAGCACAGTGCAGGCGCCGCACACGCCGTGCTCACAGCCCAAATGCGTGCCGGTAAGGCCGAGTTCCTGACGCAGGAAATCGGCCAACGTGTAGCGCACCGCGGCCTCGCGTGAATATGTAACGCCGTTGACCTCGATTACGATGGTACGAGTTTCAGACATGGCGTTCCCGCGCGTGTGCCTGCAGCAATGCGCGGCGTGCGAGTGTCACGGCCAGTTGCTGGCGATACGCGCGCGGCGCATGCACGTCGTCCATCGCATCGATGGCGCGGCAGGCTTCACACAGATCGCGAAACAGCGCCTCCGACGGCGGCCGGCCCGACAGCGCCTGCTCGATCTCGCGCATGCGCAGCGGCGCGGGTCCGACGCCGCCCAGCGTGAGAGAAACGCGTTCGATCCTGGCGCCATCGGTTTCAATCAGCGCGGCCGCGGAGACCACCGCAAAATCGCCGTGGCGGCGTGCGAATTCAACGAACGCATGGCCGTGTCCCGCGCGCCACAGTGGAAAACGCACGCCGGTCAGCAGTTCGCCCGCCGTCAGCGCGGTGGTCATATAGCCCTGCGGAAAATCGGCAAAGGCTATCTCGCGTTCGCCCTTGGTGCCGGCGAGCGTCACCACCGCATCGAGTGCCGTGGCAACCGCGACCAGTTCCGCCGACGGATCAAGATGACACAACGAGCCGCCGAGCGTGCCGCGATTGCGTGTCTGGCGGTGCCCCACATGCAGTATCGCCTCATGCAGCAATGGACAGCGGCTGCGCACCACGCCGGAAAATTCGATGTCGCTCTGGCGCGTCATAGCGCCGATTTCAAGCATGTCGCCGTCCTCGCGAATGGTGGCAAGGCTATCGATGCGATTCAGATCGATCACATGATCCGGCAGCACATAGCGCATGTTGAGCATGGGCATCAGCGACTGCCCGCCTGCCAGCAGCTTGGCATTATCCAGTGTGCCGAGCAACGCGATGGCGTCCGCCACGCTGCGTGGGTCGTGATAGCTGAACGCTGGAGGTTTCATAAAAAAATCAACAAAAACATATACTTACTGAATTCTCAATCCCATCTCTCAATTCGCGCCTTTGAGATTCGCGTCGCGCACGACCTTGCTCCACTTCTCATGTTCGGCGCGCACGAAGCGCGCGCCTTCCTCAGAACTAGTAGCACGCGGCTCGACGCCGACTCTCGCATAGTCAGCGCGCAGCGCCGGCAACTCGATGGCTTTGCGGATTTCGCGGTTAAGCCGCGCCACGGCTGCCGCCGGTGTTTGCGCCGGCGCGAATATCGCCAGCCACAGATCGACAAAGAATCCCGCGTGTCCGGCTTCCGCTATCGTCGGCAAATCGGGCAGCGCGGCGGAGCGCTTGAGTCCCGTGGTTGCTAGCGCGCGCAAGCGGTTGTCCTTGATAAACGGCAACGCGGCGGTGATGCTGGTGAACGCCATCTGCACCTGACCGCCGACGAGATCGGTCATCGCGGGGCCGCTGCCTTTATATGGCACGTGAGTCAGCGCGGCGCCGATGCGCTGCTTGAACAACTCACCCGCCATGTGCGGCGTGGTGCCCACACCGGCCGAAGCAAAATTGAGCTTGCCCGCATTCGAGCGGGCGTACGCGGCAAGCTGGCCGACATCCCTCACCGGCAACGCCGGGTACACTGCCAGTACCAGCGGCGAGGAACTCAGCACCGACACCGTCTGCAAATCCTTTAGTGGCTCGTACGGGACTGTTGCCTGCAAAATCGGATTGATCACGATCGCAGGGTCCATGATGACCAGCGTGTAGCCGTCCGCAGGCGCCTTGGCGGCAATGTCCACACCGAGAATACCGCCCGCACCAGGACGATTGTCGATCACCACGGTCTGGCCCACGCTCTCGCCCACACGCAGGCCGGTAACCCGGCCCACATAATCCACCACGCCACCCGGCGCATACGGTACCAGCAAACGTATCGGCCGCGCTGGATAATCCTGACCCACGGCAGCCTGTGCGCACACCTGCCCAGCCACAGTCATGGCCGATGCCAATGCCGCGACGTGCGCAATCATCCGGTAGTAACGCATCGCTTACTCCAAACCGTATTGGCGAAGCGTGTATTCTAGTAGACTAAGCGTTGTGCAACAACACGCAGACTTGTAAGAACACAGCCGCATCCTGCGAGGAGAGTTCATGTCATTCCGAACGTACCACCAAACCCGACGGGTCCCTGCGCGCGCGATGGAGCCGCTGCTCGATCCGGCCGGCTGGTCACCCGAATCGTTGCGCGACGTCGCGAGCTGGAGCTACCGGATCACCGATCAAGATCGCGCCGTGTTGATCGGCGCGACCGCGGCGATACGCCGCAACGGCATCGCGGCCGAACGCGTTACTCGTGAAAACTTCCAGCTTGGCGCGTTCGGCGAGACCTTGCGCGATGTGCGCCGCGAACTACTCGACGGCCGCGGGATCGTGATGTTGCAGAACTTCCCGGTCGACGAGCTCGATCGGTCCGGCCAGGCGATCGCCTATCTCGGCCTCGGCTCGTATCTCGGGCAAGCGATGGTGCAAAACGAGTTCGGTCACATGCTCGGCCACGTGAAGGATCTCGGTGGCGATTACGGCGATCGTAAGACGCGCGGCACGTTCACGAATGCCGAGATGCGATTCCACGCGGACGGTTGCGCCTATGTCGGTCTACTCTGTTTACAGACCGCCAAAAACGGTGGTGCGAGCCGCGTGGCAAGCTCTGTCACGCTGTACAACCGATTGCTCGAGAGGCGACCCGATCTCGTGCAGGTCCTCACGCAAGATTTTTATCGTGCGCGCACCGAGATGATTCCCGGTGAAGAGCCATGGTTGAAGCAACCGATGTTCTCTTTCTGCGAGGGTTATTTCAGTGCAATCGGCGCCGGCATTTCGATCGACAGGGCGCAAGGTCTCCCGGGAGTTCCAATGCTGACACCGCTGCAAAAGGAAGCGATCGATCTGTATCGCGAGCTCGTCCATGAATGTGCGGCCGACATTCCTTTCGACGTAGGCGACGTGCAGTTCCTCAATAACTACGTCACCCTGCATACACGGCGTGCGTTCGAAGACTGGCCGGAGCCTTCCCGCAAGCGCCATCTGCTGCGGCTATGGCTTTCCGATCTTGAGGGGCGGCCGATTCCGCCGGAGCAACGTGTGGGTCGGTCCGGACGCGGTGTCACTCTTGAGGTTAGACCCAATGTACCTCTCGATATGGATGCATTGGTTTAAATCTTCATGCCGAGAATGATCACCTCTTGCGCGACGCACCTTACGCGCCCGCTGAGCCTTGTCATGTGTGCCGGGCTCGGCCTTGCAATCCCGCAATGGGCAGTGGCGCAATCGACCTACCCTGTAAGGCCGTTGCGTTTCATTGTCGCTGCCGGGCCTGGCGGCGTCGCGGACACCATCGCACGAACGGTCGGGCAGAAACTGAGCGACCGCTTCGGGCAATCTGTCGTCTCGGATAATCGCGCCGGGGCAGGCGGACTCGTCGGCGCAAAAACAGTCGCCACTGCGACGCCTAACGGTTACACCCTGCTTGTGATCACCTCAGCGATTGTGAGCAGCGCCGCGACATCCAAGGATGCGGTCGATCCGCGCACGCAGCTCACACCGATCGCGTTTGGCGCCGGCGCGGCGATCATCATGGCCGCACACGGCTCGACGTCCGCGAAGAATCTGATGGACTTCGTACGCAATATCAAAGGAGGGCGATTCACTTACTCCACGGCGGGTCACGGCACGTCCGCGCATTTGATGGCGGAGTACGTGTTCAAGGCGGCAGGCGGCCTCGATGCCATACACGTGCCTTTCCCGGGCGGTCTTGCGCCGCTGACAGCCGTCGTCTCAAAAGAAGTGGACCTGACCGTACCCACGTTACCCACGGCGTGGCCGTTAATCAAAGACGGGCGGCTGCGGGCGCTTGCGGTGGCGAGTCACAAGCGCATCGATGCGCTGCGCGATGTACCGACGCTTGGCGAAGCGGGTTTTCTCGATTTCGAGCACATCTCGTGGATTGGTTTCTTCGGCCCCCCGGGCATGCCTGTGGCATTGATTCGAACGCTCGATACCGAGATCAACAATGCGCTGCGCCAGCCAGACGTGCGCGAGCGCCTCGTCAACCTCGGGTTCGAATCGCGCACGAGCTCACAGCGCGAGTTCGCGCGGTACGTGGGCAGCGAAATGGCGAAGTGGGAGCAGATTGTTAAGGTAATGGGCAGCACGGCGCTTCAGTAATGAAAACCGCGTCAGCAGATTCGCCGGGGCCGCCCGCCCTGAGACGTCAAAGCATGTCGTTTTGCAGGCTCCCGGAACACTTCTTTTAAAAGGGAATATACTGTTCTTTCAACCACAGTCAGAGGTGGCCTGATGAATCAATTTCACACTTTCTACCGGTCGAGGCGGGAAGACGCACGCCCCTTTGTGCCCGTCGTGGACGCCGCCGGCTGGGCGCCCGAGGATCTCGGCAACGTCAGCAGCTGGAGCTATACCCTGAGCGACGGCGACACCAAGGAATTGATGGTCGCAACGAGGCGCGCACAGCGTGACGGCATCGCACCCGAGGCAATCAACCAAGAAAACTTCCGCCTCGACGGGTTTGCGAGCACTCTCGAAGACGTGCGTATGGAGCTATCCAACGGGCGAGGCATCGTGATGCTTCAGAATTTTCCGGTGGACCAGCTGGACGAACTTGGACGCGCCATCGCCTATCTCGGCCTGGGCTCCTACCTGGGCAAGCCAATTTCACAAAACAAGGACGGACATATTTTTGGCCATGTGAAGGATCTCGGCGGCGACTACTTCGATCCCATGGTGCGTCCCTACAAGACCAAGGCCGCCATGCAGTTTCACTCCGACAGTTGCGATTACGTCGGGCTGCTTTGCCTGCGCACCGCCAGGACTGGCGGCGAGAGCCTGGTTTGCAGTTCCGTCACCGTCTACAACCGGATGCTCGAGCGCCGGCCCGACCTCGTGGAGCTATTGACACAGGACTTCTATCGGTCCAGGTTCGGCGAGAACAACCCGGGGGACTTGCCTTACCACAAGCATCCTATGTTCACTTTCCACGAGGGCCACTTCAGTGCCCTTGGTCCCGGCTACACCCTCGAAAAGTCCCAGGGCCTGCCGGGCGTTCCGCAGCATACCGCCGCCCAGAAAGAGGCGATCCGCGTGTACCGCGAGACGGCTGCGGAGTGCGCTGCCGATATCCCGTTCACCGTCGGCGACATTCAACTCCTCAACAATTTCGTGACACTTCATGCGCGGCGTGGATACGAAGATTGGCCGGAAGAATCCCGGCGGCGCCACCTTCTGCGGCTCTGGCTCACCGATTCGAGGGGGCGTCCGGTCCTCCCCGAACTGCGCGCAGGCGAGTATTCCGGCATCCTGTTGGACGGCGTCAAGCCGAACGTGCCCCTAGACGTGCATGAAGTTGCCTGAATGAACATGGCAGTCTGAAATCCAGTCCACCCGCTGAATGCAATCATGTTCAAACTCGTGGTCTCGACCCTGCTCTGTCTTGGCCTTGGCCTGGCCCCCTTCGCGCAGGCACAGGACTACCCGACCAAGCCGATAAGGATCGTCGTTCCCTTTACCGCCGGCGGCGGGGTGGACGGATTGGGACGCGCACTGGCCGACAAGCTTGTGGACAAGCTCGGGCAGCCGGTCATTGTCGACAACCGCCCCGGCGCAAGCGGCAACATAGCCGCAGAGTATGTGTACAAGTCCCCGCCGGACGGGTACACGCTGTTCGTGGGCGGCGACGGCTCATTGGCCGTCAACCAGATGCTGTTCGCGAAGCTCAACTTCGAGCCGGAAAAGTTCGAACCCATCTCCATGCTCGCCGTTTCGCCGATGATGATTACCGTGAACGCCAGGGTTCCAGTGCGAAGTCTTCAGGAATTGATTGCCTATGGCAAAGCCAACCCTGGAAAGATCACGTTCGGCTCCGCGGGTGCAGGAGGCGCCTCGCACCTGGCCGCGGAAGTCTTCCAGAAGTCCACTGGCACTCGCTTCGTCCATGTGCCGTACAAGGGCATCCTTCAAGCCTTCAATGACGTCATCGCCGGCCACCTGGACATGATGTTCGGGTTTGAAGCCTCGGTAGGCCCTCACATGCATGGTGGCAAGGTGCACGTGCTGGCCGTAACGGGTGCGAAGCGCCATCCGGCACTGCCGAATGTGCCGGCGGTGTCCGAGGTGGTGCCGGGCTACGTCATGGTCAGCTGGGCTACCCTGGTGGCGCCACCTGGCACATCTACTCCTGTAGTTCAGAAGCTGTCGGCAGCGACTGTCGAAGTCATGCGGATGCCCGAAGTGATTGAACGAGTGCGCCGGCAGGGCTACGAAGTAGTCGGGACTAATGCAGCGGCCACAAAGGCCCAACTCAAGCAGGAAGCCGAGCGCTGGCGCAAAATAATTCCGAGCCTGGGCATCACGCCGGAGTAACAGATGGGTTCTGAAGCGGCTATCGCTTGCCGAAAACTGCCTCAGTGGATCTAAGCGGACACGCAGACATTTGATACCCGATCAATAAAGCTCAAAGGAAACAGACGGTCCAGCTCGTGTGTAACCTTCTCAAACGAATTGCATTCGTGATGTTGTGCGGTACAGCCGCTGCGCACGCCGCGGATGCCGTAACACCGGCCTATCCCGCGCGGCCCGTGCGCATCGTCGTTGCATTCGCGCCCGGCGGCATCGCCGACACCATCGCGCGCAGTGTCGGACAGAAACTTGCCGAGCGTTACGCGCAGACAGTGGTGATCGATAATCGCCCCGGGGCAGGTGGCATACTCGCTTCGCGCATCGTAACTAACGCCACGCCCGACGGACACACGCTGCTGGTACACACATCCGCAGCCGCGATCAACGTCAGCTTGGCAAAAGAGTTTGTACACCCGGTGACCGAGTTGACGCCGCTGGCCAACGCTGCAAGCACACCGACGATAATCGTCGCGCACCGCTCGGCGGCGACCAAGGGTTTGCTGGATTTCGTGCGCGGGGCCAAAAGCGGGCGCGTCACCTACTCCACCGCCGGCGTGGGTACCAGCCAGCATCTGGCGGGCGAGTATCTGTTCAAGGCCGTGCCCGGATTGCAAGCCACGCATGTCGCCTACGCCGGCGGCTCGACACCAATCATCGCGCTGCTCGGCCAGCAAATCGATTTGTCTGTCACCACCGTGCCCACCGCACTCGCGCAGGTCAAGGCCGGCAACCTGCGCGCCTACGCCACGGTCACTCGCAAACGCCTTGTGCTTTTGCCGGATGTGCCGACCATCGCTGAAGCAGGATTCGCGGATTTCGAAGATCGCTCGTGGATCGCGTTCTTCGCGCCGCACAAGCTTGCGCCGGCGATGGCTACGCGGCTGAACGCGGATATCAACAGCGTGCTCGCCACGGCCGATATCAAAGACCGTCTCGCTGCCATCGGACTCGATGCGCAGATCACTACGCAGCCGGAGTTCGCGGAATACCTGACGGGTGAAGTGGCAAAGTGGGCGCGCGTCGTCAAGACCATCGGGCTGGCCCCGAATTGATGGCGAATTAGTTAATTGGTGTGACTTTAGCCATTTGAAAGATTTCGCTGGCGTCTGAGAGCGACTTTGTGTAATGTTCCCCGCTTATGGGGAGCCTCGCCGATCCGATTGTGTTTCGCCACCGCGGCCGTGACCTGACGATGGCGGATATCGCCAGCATTCAAGCC
>CAMBCF010000067.1 GCA_945864585.1 Bordetella parapertussis
AACAATCCCGGTGACGCGGCCGGCCTTGTTGCGCAGGATGCGGCCGTAGCCGGTCGGATCCGCCAGTTCCGCGGTGAGCACGGCAACACCCTTGCTGGCGGCCTCCAGCAGCGTGCGCAGTGTCGCGGCACGTACCAGCGGCACATCGCCGTAGAGAACGAGGGTGATCGGCGCTTTGGTCAGATGCCGCAGGGCTTGTTGCAGCGCGTGCCCGGTGCCGAGTTGCGGCACCTGCAGGGCGTAGGCAAGATCATCACCAGTCAGCGCAGCTTTCACCAGTTCGCCACCGTGGCCGTGGACCACGCAGATGTGTTCGGACACCAGTTCACGCGCCGTATCGACGACATGGCCCAGCAGGGATTTACCGGCGAGCGGGTGCAGCACTTTGGGCAGATCGGAGTTCATCCGCTTGCCCTGGCCTGCGGCGAGTATCACGACTTGGAAGCGCATTTGAAAATTATCGCACGAAGATTGCGCCTAACACTGTGCCGCGCCGTAAAACAAAAAGGGCAGCCAAGCTGCCCTTTTGGGTCTGCGAACTGCCGGAATCAGCGTTTGCCGCGCAGTTTGCGGATGGAAGCCAGCTGCGCACCGAGCATCGCCAGTTCGGCCTCGACAGTAGCGACTTCCTGCTTGCCCTGGGCATTCTTGCGGGCTTCCTCAGCGATTTTGAGCGCTTCGGTCGCTTTCGCTTCGTCAAGATCTGCACCGCGGATCGCCGTATCGGCCAGTACCGTGACACCTTTAGGCTGGACTTCCAGCACGCCGCCAGCGACGAAGATGAACTCTTCTGCGCCGCCGCCAGCCGGCTTGATGCGGACTTCGCCCGGCTTGATGCGGGTGATCAGCGGAGTATGCCGGGGATAGATGCCCAGCTCACCGGTTTCACCGGGCAGCACGACAAATTCAGCCTCGCCGGAATAGATCTCTTCTTCCGCGCTGACTACATCGACGTGCATGGTAGGGGTCGTCATGTCGGATACGCCTTATTGAAGCGTCTTGGCTTTTTCAAACGCTTCTTCAATGCCGCCGACCATGTAGAACGCCTGCTCGGGCAGCGCATCGCATTCGCCGCCGACGATCATCTTGAAGCCCTTGATCGTATCTTTCAGCGACACATACTTGCCGGGCGAGCCGGTGAACACCTCGGCGACGCTGAACGGCTGCGACAGGAAGCGCTGGATTTTCCGGGCGCGGGACACCGCCAGCTTGTCTTCCGGCGACAGCTCGTCCATACCCAGAATTGCGATGATGTCGCGCAGTTCCTTGTAGCGCTGCAGCGTCGCCTGCACGGCGCGCGCAGTGTTGTAGTGCTCTGCACCGACAATGTACGGATCAAGCTGGCGAGAGGTCGAATCCAGCGGATCCACGGCGGGGTAAATACCCAGCGAGGCGATGTCGCGCGACAACACGACAGTCGAATCGAGGTGGCCGAAGGTGGTCGCGGGTGACGGATCGGTCAAATCGTCGGCAGGCACGTAGACGGCCTGAATCGAGGTGATCGAACCAACCTTGGTCGAGGTGATGCGCTCCTGCAGACGACCCATTTCTTCGGCCAGCGTCGGCTGGTAACCCACGGCCGACGGCATCCGGCCGAGCAGCGCCGATACTTCGGTGCCGGCAAGCGTGTAACGGTAGATGTTGTCGACGAAAAACAGCACGTCACGGCCTTCGTCGCGGAACGCTTCCGCCATGGTCAAACCGGTCAGTGCCACGCGCAGGCGGTTACCCGGCGGCTCGTTCATCTGGCCGTAAACCATCGCCACTTTCGATTTCGACAGATCGTCCTTGTTGACGACGCCGGCATCCATCATCTCGTGGTAGAAGTCATTGCCTTCGCGGGTACGCTCACCGACGCCGGCAAACACCGACAGACCCGAGTGCGCTTTGGCGATGTTGTTGATCAGTTCCATCATGTTCACGGTCTTGCCGACGCCGGCACCACCGAACAGGCCGACCTTGCCGCCTTTGGCGAACGGGCAAACCAGATCAATCACTTTAATGCCGGTTTCCAGCAGATCGGTCGACGGCGACAGCTCTTCATAGGTCGGCGCCTTGCGGTGGATGGACATGGTCTTTTCAGCGCCGATCGGACCGACTTCATCGATCGGACGGCCGAGCACATCCATGATGCGGCCCAGCGTTTTTGGTCCCACCGGCACCATGATCGGCGCGTTGGTGTTGGTCACCATCATGCCGCGACGCAGGCCGTCGGATGAACCCAGCGCAATGGTGCGCACCACGCCGTCGCCCAACTGCTGCTGGACTTCAAGCGTCAGTTCCGTGCCATCCATCGTAAGCGCGTCGTAGATGTGCGGCATCTGGTCGCGCGCAAACTCGACGTCGATCACCGCGCCGATACATTGAACGATTTTTCCCTGGCTCATGGTCAATCCCTAAATCAAAATGTCGTCAAACAATCAGATTGTGCGGCAGCGTCAAACAGCCGCTGCGCCGCCGACAATCTCCGACAGCTCCTTGGTAATGGAAGCTTGCCGCGTCTTGTTGTAAATCAGTGTCAACTCGTCGATCACGCTGCCAGCATTGTCCGAGGCCGCTTTCATCGCGACCATCCGTGCCGACTGCTCGGAGGCCATGTTCTCGGCCACCGACTGGTAAATCAGTGCTTCGATATAACGCGCGAGGATCTGATCCAGCACCACCTTGGCATCCGGCTCGTAGATGTAGTCCCAGGTTCCGGCTGGTGTACCCAACGCATCGCCAGCCAGCGGCAGTACCTGCTCAACCAGCGCTTCCTGCTTCATCGTGTTGACGAACTTGGTGTAGATGATCAGCAAACGGTCGAAACGGTCATGGATGTAACCGTCGAGCATCACTTTCACCGGGCCAACCAGCTGGTCGACGCGCGGTTTGTCGCCGAGACCGGTCACCTGCGACACGATGTTGGCGCCAAGACGTTGCATGAAACCCAGGCCCTTATTGCCGATCGCGCAGACTTCGATCTCTTCGCCTTGGGCTTCCAGTTCCTTGATCTTGTTCATCGCAAGACGCAGGGTATTGGTATTAAGACCGCCGCACAGTCCCTTGTCGGTAGTGACCACAATGATGCCGACACGTTTCACCGAATCACGCGTCACCAAGAACGGGTGGCGGTATTCCGGATTGGCGTTACTGATATTCGCCGCGATGCTGCGGATCTTTTCGACGTACGGCCGCGTTGCACGCATGCGTTCCTGTGCGCGCCGCATTTTCGAGGCCGCCACCATTTCCATCGCCTTGGTGATCTTGCGCGTGTTTTGCACGCTCTTGATCTTGGTGCGGATTTCCTTCGAGCCAGCCATATCTTAAGTATTTGTTTTAAAAGATTTATTTATTCAGATTCAACGGTCAGCTCAGTACGATCCGTTCTGTTTCCAGTCCTTGATCGCAGCGTTCAGCTTTTCTTCGTCGTCCTTGCTGAGATCCTTGGTGTCTTCGATGCGTTTCACCAGGTCGCCGAATTTAGCCTGGATGTAGTCACGCATCAAATTTTCAGCAGCCAGCGCCTTCTTGACATCAACATCGTCAAAGTAGCCGCCGTTGACCGCGAACAGCGTCAACGCCATTTCCCAGACCTGCAGTGGTTCGTACTGCGGCTGTTTCATCAGTTCGGTAACCAGACGGCCGCGCTCAAGCTGCTTGCGGGTGGCCTCATCGAGGTCGGATGCGAACTGCGCAAATGCGGCAAGCTCACGATACTGGGCCAGCGCCAGACGCACACCGCCACCCAGCCTCTTGATGATCTTGGTCTGCGCAGCACCGCCGACGCGGGACACCGAAATACCGGCGTTGATCGCGGGACGGATGCCGGCGTTGAACAGATCGGTCTCAAGAAAGATCTGACCGTCGGTAATCGAAATCACGTTGGTCGGCACGAATGCCGTCACGTCACCAGCCTGGGTTTCAATGACTGGCAGTGCGGTCAGCGAACCAGTCTTGCCTTTGACGGCGCCTTTGGTGAAGGCTTCGACGTATTCCTCGTTGACACGCGCCGCGCGCTCAAGCAGCCGTGAGTGCAGATAGAACACATCGCCGGGATAGGCTTCACGACCCGGTGGACGACGCAGCAACAGCGATACCTGACGATAAGCCCAAGCCTGTTTGGTCAAGTCGTCATAAATGATCAGCGCGTCCTGGCCACGATCGCGGAAATACTCGCCCATCGTGCAGCCGGAGTAGGGCGCAATAAACTGCATCGCGGCGGACTCGGAGGCGGTGGCAGCAACCACGATGGTGTATGCCATCGCGCCGTGTTCTTCGAGCTTGCGGATCACGGTCTTGATCGATGAGGCTTTCTGGCCGATCGCAACGTAAATGCAAAAAAGGTCTTTGCCCTTTTGATTGATGATGGTGTCGATCGCCACCGCGGTCTTGCCGGTCTGCCGGTCGCCGATGATCAACTCCCGCTGGCCGCGGCCCACCGGCACCATGGCGTCTATCGACTTCAAGCCCGTCTGCACCGGCTGCGATACCGATTTACGCGCGATCACGCCCGGCGCGACTTTCTCGATAACGTCGGTTAACTTAGCGTTTACCGGGCCCTTGCCGTCGATCGGCTGCCCCAGCGAATTCACCACGCGGCCGATCAACTCGGGGCCGACCGGCACTTCGAGAATGCGGCCGGTGGTCTTTACCGTATCCCCTTCGGAGATATGTTCGTATTCACCCAAAATAACCGCGCCGACCGAATCGCGCTCCAGGTTCAGCGCAAGGCCGAAGGTGTTTTTGGGAAACTCCAGCATTTCGCCCTGCATCACATCGGCAAGACCGTGAATGCGGCAGATGCCGTCGGTCACCGATATCACGGTGCCTTGCGTGCGCGCTTCGGTGGTGCTCGCAAGGTTCTGGATGCGGCTCTTGATGAGTTCGCTGATTTCGGAAGGGTTGAGTTGCATAGTGTGCTCCGTGGTCCTGCTTATAACTTAATGGGTAACTCAGTTGACAAGTGAGGCAGCCATGGCATCGAGTTTGCCGCGCACGGTGGCATCAATAACTTTGTCGCCGACGATGATTTTCACGCCGCCGATCAGTGCCGCATCGGTTGCGACCTGCGCGGTGACTTTGCGTTGGTATTTTGTTTCAAGGCGCGTGACGAGCTGCCGCACCTGTTCGTCGCTCATTTCCAGCGCCGAGATGATGGTGGCTTCGAGCACGCCTTCTTGATCACGCTTGAGGGCTTCGTAGTGCGAACGAATCAGCGGCATCAGATGCAGCCGGTTATTCTGCACCAGCACCTGCACCAGGTTGCGCGCGTCGCCGGCAAGTTTGTCACCAATCACGCCCAGCACCAGGCCTTCGAGTTGCTGCGCGCTGACTTTGGGATCGCTGATGCAGGCCTGCACCCGCGCGTCCGCCACCACGCCGTCGATATTGGCGAGTGCGTCCGACCAAGCAGGCAACGCAGCGCCTTCGAGCGCGAGCTTGAACACTGCTTCAGCGTAGGGTCGGGCAATGGTTACCGGTTCGGCCATGGCGGATCAAATCACAGCTGATTTTGCACGTCTGACAAAATATCGGCGTGCGCCTTGGCATCGACCTCGCGCTTGAGGATTTTTTCGGCGCCCGCGACCGCTAGGGTGGCAACTTGCGTGCGCAAGGTCTCTTTCGCGCGCGACACTTCCTGCTCAATCTCAGATTTCGCCGCAGCCTTTTCGCGATCCCCTTCGGCCTTGGCCGCGAGTTTCGCTTCTTCGATCATCTGGCTCACGCGCTTCTCCGCCTGGCCGACGATTTCTGTCGCCCGCGCGCGCGCCTGCGCGATGGCTACCTCGGCCTGTTTGGAGGCGCTTTCCAGTGACTTCTTGCCTTCTTCGGCAGCCGTCAGTCCGTCAGCGATTTGCTTCTGGCGCGCTTCGATAGCCCTGACCATCGGTGGCCACACGAACTTCGCACAGAAAAAAATGAAGACGAAGAACGTGATCGCCTGAGCAACCAGCGTAACGTTTAGGTTCATAGGCTTCCCCTGCGGGAACGGTGTTTTATTTCAAACTGGCGAGCAGCGGATTGCCGGTGGCAAACCACAAGGCCAGACCCACGCCGATAATGAACGACGCATCGATCAGGCCGAGCAGCAGGAACACTTTGGCTTGCAGTTGCGGCATCAGTTCAGGCTGACGCGCGGCGCCTTCCAGAAAGCGGCTGCACATAATACCCACGCCGATACACGCGCCGGCAGCGCCCAAGCCGATCATCAGACCGATACCGATGCCGGTATACGCCTGAACCATCGCGATCAATTGCATCTTGTCCATCATCCTCTCCTTTAAGAAAATACCAATTAAAACAATAAGTTATTTATTAATGACTCTCGTGCGCCATCGCCATATAGACGATGGTGAGCATCATAAAAATGTAGGCTTGCAGCAGCACGATAAGAATATGGAAAATCGCCCAGCCCAGCGCCAGCACGCCGCCGGCTGCCGAGCCTAGCAACCCCGTAGCAGCCCACATCCACAGCAGCATGAAAATAATTTCGCCGGCGTAGATATTGCCGTAAAGCCGCAGCGAGTGCGACAACGGCTTGGATATATACTCCACCAGATTGAACAGAAAGTTCAGTGGCCATAGCAGGAAATTGCTGCCAAACGGCGTGCACAACAACTCATGCGTCCATCCGCCGATGCCTTTGATTTTGACGTTGTAAAACAGCATCAGCACCCATACCGACAACGCCAGCGCGAAGGTAGTGTTGACATCCGAAGTCGGCACCGGCTTCCACTCAGGTTGCTGCAGCACGTTGGTGGTAAACACCGCCGCGATATCGACGGGAATAAAATCCATCGCATTCATCAGCAGCACCCACACAAACACCGTCAGCGCCAACGGCGCTACAAACGCGCGGTTGCCGTGGAATATGCCTTTGACTTGATCGTCAACGAAATCGAATAATATTTCGACGAAGGCCTGGCGCTTATTCGGTACGCCCGCGGTTGCGCCACGCACGATCCACCACAAACAGCCGAAACCCACGATACCGAGCATCACCGCCGTCAGGAACGTATCCAGATGCAGCGTCCAGAACGGGCTGTCGCCAAGCGAAACCTTGTTGTTGGTAAGGTGGTGACCAATGTAACTGGTCGGGGTCAGTTCCTGTCCTGCGGCGGCCATGGTGCTGTCTCGTAGACTATTTCTTGAACGATTACGACTCTTTAACCACGATCGCCGCGCGGAACACAATTACCGACACGACGAACGACAAAAAAAACGCCGGGTGAACGACTTCCTTGTAGGCCGTCAACGCCGCACCCAACAAAAATACGATCAGGAGGACACGTACCGCTTCCGCCCGGAAAAGCGTACGCAGGGTATTCCCCGCTGTTCTAATGCCACCACCCGAAACCAGCAGGGCGTAAGCCAGGTCCGCGATTTGGTTAATGCCGCCCCCCAAAACCGCGGATATCGCGCCGTGCCAGCCGGCCCACAGCCCGGCGCCCAGCGCAATTACGCCCGTCGCATAAATCTGCCAGCACAAAACGGTGCGTATGGGTTTGCTCTCGATGCGTCTCAGTATTGTAACCGCCATCCGAATTGCGCCATCAGCAAACCCATTGATTGTACGCGCTTTTGTGTCCGCCGGTCAAATGTGACGCGGCGCAGCAATGTGTTCTAGCGCCTGAGCTTTTCGATTAACACTTCGAGTTGATCAAGGTTGCGGTATTCCACGATCAACGTGCCACGGCCTTTGTTTTTTTGTTTGATCTGCACGCGCGTGCCCAATTTTTGCGCGAGGTCTTCCTGCAACCGCGCCACATCGCGATCGACCGTGCGCGGCACGCGCGGCTTGGGACGCGCGATCAATTCGTTCACGCGTTTTTCGACTTCGCGTACTGTCATGCCTTTGGCTACGATCGCGTTGGCGAGTTCGACCTGGCGCAACGCCGGCAAGGCCAGCAATGCACGCGCGTGACCCATATCGAGTTTGCCTTCCGCCAGCAACTCACGCACGGGCGGCGCGAGTTCCAGCAACCTCAATAAATTGGTTACGGCCGTGCGCGAACGGCCCAATGCGTCGGCCGCACTCTGGTGCGTCAAGCCAAATTCATGGATTAGCCGTTGGATGCCGATAGCCTGCTCGAGGGGATTCAGGTCTTCGCGCTGGATATTTTCAACCAACGCAACCGCCAGCGCCTGGTTATCGGGTATATCCCGAATCACCACCGGCACCGACTGCAAGCCCGCCATGCGCGCGGCGCGCCAGCGGCGTTCGCCCGCGATGATTTCAAACTTGCTGCCATTCTGAACGCCGTCGACTGGGCGCACCAGGATCGGTTGTATCACGCCTTGTGTTTTGATCGATTCGGCGAGCGCTTTCAGCGCCTCCTGATCCATCCGTGTGCGCGGCTGATATTTGCCCGGCTGCAGTTTATCGACCGCGAGTTCGCGCTGCGTGTCGCCAGGCGTGACTGCCGGTGTCGCCACCGGTTCATCGCCGCCGAGCAGCGCATCGAGACCGCGTCCCAGTCCTTTGAGTTTGGCCATGATTTACAGCGTGGCCACGGGTGCCGGTTTGCGGTTGAGCATTTCACCGGCCAGCGCGATATACGCCTGCGCGCCCTTCGACGCGCGGTCAAAATGCATTGCCGAAAGGCCGTGACTGGGCGCTTCTGCAAGACGAATATTGCGCGGTATCACCGTGCGGTAGACCTTGTCGCCGAAGTGTGCCAGCAGTTGTTGCGACACTTGCTGCGCCAGCATATTGCGCGGGTCGTACATGGTGCGCAGCAAGCCTTCAATCTCGAGCTGCGGATTCAAATGGGCGCGCACTCTTTTCACCGTCTGCACCAAGTCCGAAAGACCTTCCAGCGCGTAGTACTCGCACTGCATCGGGATCATCACCGCGTGCGCAGCAGTCAGGCCATTCACCGTGAGCAGGTTTAACGCGGGCGGACAATCGATCAGCACAAAATCATACTCGCCAGCGTGCGGAGCAATGGCGTCTTTCAGGCGCGTTTCGCGATGTTCCATATCCACCATTTCTATTTCGGCGCCGGCCAATTCACGATTCGCGGGCACCACGTCGTATCCGCCGCTGCTTTGGCGCACACAGACTTCTGCAAGGGTTTTCTCGCCGAGCAGCACTTGGTATACGGTTGCCGCCAGCGACCGCTTGTCGATGCCGCTGCCCATCGTGGCATTGCCCTGCGGATCGAGATCGATCAACAACACGCGCTGCTTCGTCGCCGCCAGACTGGCCGCGAGATTCACGCCGGTGGTGGTTTTGCCGACACCGCCTTTTTGATTGGTAATAGCGAGTATGCGCGCCATGATGATTACGCCGCTTTCAAAAACACGAGGTGGCGCTCCGCATCCAGACCGGGCACAGCGAGTGGTTTAACGCGGCTCAACTGGAAGGCGCCTGTGAGTTGTGCGATTTCGCCTTCGGGAAGCACGCCCTTCATCGCCAACAATGTGCCGCCGGGCGCTACCAGCCCGCCCGCCATCGCGACGAATTCCGGCAGCGCGCAAAACGCTCGCGACACCACAACATCGTAGTTGTGTTTTAGTGGGAATTTTTCTACCCGCTCACAGATAACGGCGACGTTGCTTAGCTTGAGTTCGATCACGACCTGCTGAAGAAAGGCGGTTTTTTTTTGATTGCTGTCGAGCAAAGTGACGTGCGCGCCGGGCAGCGCCAGTGCCAGTGGTATGCCCGGCAGCCCGGCGCCACTACCGACATCGAGTATAGTTTTTACGCCGGCAATATGCGGCGCCACAGCGAGGCTATCGAGTAAATGATGCGTCAGCATTTTGTCCGCGCCGCGCGCGGCAGTGAGGTTGTAAACCTTGTTCCACTTTTGCACCAATGACACGTAATCGAGCAGTTTTTGCTGCGTCGCTGGCGGCAGCGGCAGATGCAGCCGTGCCAGGCCATCGGCTAACAGTTGCGCGCTCATGCGGTTTTTCGTTGTCCGCCAAAGCCCCGCTTGGCATACACCATCAGCACCGAAATCGTCGCCGGCGTAATGCCTGAGATACGCGCTGCCTGACCCAGGGTTTCGGGCTGATGCAGGGCTAGTTTTTGTTGCGCCTCTATCGACAGGCCGGAAATTTTTGCGTAATCGAGGTCTTGCGGTAAGCGCGTGTTTTCCTGCTGCGCGCTGCGCTGGATTTCTTCCTGCTGGCGTTCGATGTAGCCGTGATACTTGGCCTGAATTTCGATCTGCGCCGCCACTTGCGCATCGTCTACGCCAGGCCCGGCGCCGGGTAATGTCATCAGCGCAGCGTAGGTCACATCGGGGCGGCGCAGCAATTCCAGCAGCGGATATTCGCGCTCCATCGTCTGGCCCAGTACGCGCTGCGCGTGTGCGGCATCTACCGTGCGCGGGTTTACCCAGGTTGATTTCAGCCGCTCCTGCTCGCGCGCGATGGCCTCGCGTTTTTTCTCGAACGCGGCCCAGCGCACATCATCCACCAGGCCGAGCTTGCGCCCGATTTCGGTAAGCCGCAGATCGGCATTGTCTTCTCGCAGCGACAAGCGATATTCCGCGCGGCTGGTGAACATGCGATACGGCTCGGACACGCCGCGCGTGATCAGGTCATCCACCAGCACACCCATATACGCTTGGTTGCGCTTGGGGCACCACGCGTCCCGCTCTTTGACTTGCAGCGCCGCATTAAGGCCTGCGAGCAAGCCTTGCGCGGCGGCTTCTTCGTAACCCGTGGTGCCATTGATTTGGCCGGCGAAAAACAAGCCGGCGATAGCTTTGGTTTCGAGCGCACTCTTCAGTCCGCTCGGATCGAAGTAGTCATATTCAATCGCATAACCTGGCCGGGTGATGTGCGCATTTTCAAGGCCCTTGATCGAGCGCACCAACGCGTATTGCACGTCATACGGCAAACTCGTAGATATGCCATTAGGGTAGTACTCGTGTACCGTCAGTCCTTCGGGCTCTAGAAATATCTGGTGTGCCTTCTTGTCGGCGAAGCGCGTAATCTTGTCTTCGATCGAGGGACAGTAGCGCGGGCCGACGCCTTCGATCACGCCGGTAAACAGCGGCGAACGATCGATGCCGGCGCGGATGATGTCGTGGGTGCCCTCGTGCGTGTGCGTGATCCAACACGGCCGTTGCGGCGGATGCTGATCACGCGTGCCCATAAACGAAAATACCGGCGTCGGATGGTCCCCCGGCTGTTCCGTCATCACCGAGAAATCGATGCTGCGACCATCGATGCGTGGCGGTGTACCGGTTTTTAGGCGCCCTACCGGTAACTTCAATTCACGCAGGCGTTGCGCAAGCGTCAGCGCCGGCGGATCACCGGCGCGGCCCGCCTGATAATTTTCAAGGCCCACATGCACGCGGCCCGCGAGAAATGTGCCCGCCGTCAGCACCACTGCGCGCGCTTTGAAACGCACGCCGATTTGCGTAATGACGCCGGTGACGCGATCTCCCTCCAGGATCAGGTCATCGACTGCTTGTTGAAACACGCGCAGGTTGGGATGGTTCTCCAGCCGCGTGCGCATCGCGTGGCGGTACAGCACGCGGTCTGCCTGCGCGCGCGTGGCGCGCACCGCGGGGCCTTTGCGCGAATTGAGGATGCGAAACTGGATGCCGGCCTCATCAGTGGCTGCCGCCATCGCGCCTCCTAGCGCATCGATTTCTTTAACCAGGTGCCCCTTGCCGATGCCGCCGATGGAGGGATTGCACGACATTTGCCCCAGCGTTTCGACGCTGTGTGTCAGCAACAAGGTGTTGCACCCCATGCGTGCAGAGGCAAGCGCAGCCTCACTCCCGGCATGACCGCCACCAATTACAATAACATCATGAAAATCAATATGTTGCATATTTTATGAAAATGGCTGCAGGGTAGCATTATAGCGAACTCACGGGGTTGGCGATAGCGCGGCTGGGCTGCTTTGTTTCACGTGAAACACGCCGCCGCACTACTTGCCGATACAAAACCGCGAAAAAATTTCGCCCAACAGATCGTCAGCAGTGACTTCGCCGGTAATAGACATCAGCGCAGCGTGGGCCCCGTGCAACTCCTCGGCAAAAAACTCTTGCTGCCGCTGCTCTGCTGCGGCCCGATTCAGCCCGGCCTGCGCTGCCCGCAACGCTTCCAGATGCCGCGCGCGCGCCATGAAGACACCTTCAGCGTCACCGCGCCAGCCGATGGCCTCGGCTATCGCTGCGCGCAGCATGTCCAGACCCGCCCCTGTTTTAGCGGACAACACCACCGATTCCATTCCATCCCCGCGCGTGCGGCACGCGGTCTTACCAACCAGGTCGCTTTTGTTATAAACGCGCAGGCAGACCAAGCCTTTGGGCAGCCGCGCCGCTAGCGCGAGGTCTTCCTCTGATTCGGCCACGCTGCTATCTATTACCAGCAGCGCTAAATCCGCCTTGCCGATAGCGGCCCAGGTGCGGGCTATGCCCGCCTGCTCCACCGGATCGGTGGATTCGCGCAGGCCTGCGGTATCGATAACATGCACCGGCACGCCATGGAGGTTAATGCTCTGACGAATCAGGTCGCGCGTGGTGCCGGGGATTTCGGTGACGATCGCAACCTCCTCCCCTGCCAGCCGGTTCAGCAAGCTGGATTTTCCCGCATTGGCGCGCCCGGCGAGCACCACCAATGCGCCTTCGCGCAGCAGGCTGCCCTGATCGGAAGCGTTGATCAGTTGCGCCAGCTTTTCTTGTATCGCGCTCAATCGGCCCGCCTGATCAGCGCGCGTGCCGCTATCAATTTCCTCCTCCGGAAAATCCAGGGTTGCTTCGGTCAGCGCGCGCAGTTGCACCAACTGCCGCTCCAGCGCGTGTATCTCTGCGGAAAACTCTCCCTGTATCGAGCGTTGCGCACAACGTGCGGCCTGCTCGGTAGCTGCATCGATCAGATCGGCTACGCCCTCCGCCTGGGCCAAATCCATCTTGCCATTAAGATAAGCGCGTTTACTGAATTCGCCCGGTTCGGCCACCCGCGCACCCAACTGAAGGCAGCGTTTCAGCAACCGTTGCAACACCACCGGCCCGCCATGTCCTTGCAGTTCCAGGACGTCTTCACCGGTATAGGAATGAGGCGCCGGAAAATACAGGGCTAAGCCCTGGTCAATAACCCCGTCTGCGCCGTCGCTGAAATCGCTCAGTGTCGCCACGCGCGCACGTGGCGTCTTGCCGCAAATTTTTTGGGAGAGTTCGCCCAGATTACGCCCGGACAGGCGCACCACACCGATGCCGGCGCGGCCCGGCGCGGTTGCTATAGCCGCTATGGTGTGGCGATCCGGCACGACCTGTGTTTCACGTGAAACACGCTCACATGTTCCGTCACGCCTTGGCGCTGCCAGGTTTTTGGCTGGCGCGTTCGATGGCGCCATTGATCTGCCACTGCTGCGCAATTGAAAGCACGTTGTTCACCAACCAATACAGAACCAACCCCGCCGGGAAGAAAAAGAAAAACACGCTAAAAGCGATGGGCATAATCTTCATCACTTTAGCCTGTATTGGATCAGGCGGCTCCGGATTTAACCTGGTCTGAATGATCATCGACGCACCCATCAGCACCGGCAACACATACCACGGATCAATCGCCGAAAGATCAGTAATCCAGCCGTAAAACGGCGCGTGACGTAGTTCGACAGAAGCTAAAATAACCCAATAAAGCGCAATAAAAACAGGCATTTGCACTATTATTGGCAGGCAGCCCGCCATCGGATTGACCTTTTCCTTTTGGTACAGCTCCATCATCGCCTTTTGCATGCGCTGACGATCGTCGCCATAACGCTCCTTGAGCTGTTGCATCTTGGGCGCGATGACTTTCATCTTGGCCATCGCCTTGTAGCTCGCCGCCTGCAGTGGATAGAATAACGCCTTAATCAACACCGTCAACAGAATAATCGCGATGCCCCAGTTACCCACCCATCCGTGGATCCAAATGAGCACCGTGAACAACGGTACGGCAATCACGGTAAGAATTCCGTAGTCCACCACCAGGTCAAGGCCCGGCGCTAGTTTTTCCAGGGTGGTCATATCCTGAGGGCCCGCATACAAGGGCACACTCACCGTCCCTTTCCCGCCTGCCGGTATCGCTGCGCCCGTAATCACCACGCCCACTGTATACAAACCGCCGTCAAGTTTTTTGGTATAAAACTCGCGCGGGGTCTTGTCTTTCGGCAAAAAAGCGCTGAGGAAATAATGCTGTACTATCGCCACCCAGCCTTCGTCTTGTCCGGTTTTGCTGTACGGCGTTTTACTCTTGTCAACGTCGTCAAACGCGACCTTCTGAAATTTTTCGGCCTTGGTAAACACCGCCAAACCGGTGTACGTCGGCAACATCGCCGAATCGCCGTCGGGCAGCTTGCGGTCGCGCACTAACTGGAAATAACCGTAGGGTTGCAACGGTTTGTCAGCGCCATTGGTGATGTCGTAGGACACGTCGATGACGTAACTGCCCCGTGTGAATCGATAGACCTGCTCCACCTTGCTGCCATCGGATTCAGGAGCGGTAAGGCGCACCTCTAAAGTCTTCGCCCCATCCATCAGCGTGTATTGCCGGGCGCTAGCTTTATACGTCACTCGGTGATCTGGCAGCCCTTCGCGTCCGATCAAGCCTGACTGCGCCACATAGGTGTTGTCAGCGTCGCTCTGAAACAGTACGAAGTTTTTACTCTTATCGAGCGTGCCTTTGTGTTCCTTGAATTCGAGGCGGCGGAGATCGCCGCCCTTGGTGCTGATCACCGCGCGCAATACATCGGTTTCAATTTTGATCAAATCGCCGCCGGTGCCCAGTACCGCGACCGGGGCACTCCCTGCGGCCGCTGTAGCAGCCGGCGGTGCCGTGCTGGTTGGTGCTTGCGGCACCGGTATGCCACCAGACTCTGCTTTACCTTCGCTTTTACTCGCGGCCTTGCCCGCTAGCTGCGCTGAAGGCGACTGGGGTGGCTGTGGCTTTTGATCGCGCTGCCAACCATCCACCAGCATAAATGTGGAAAACACAAAGACAAAAAACAGTATTAGCCGCTGCGTATCCATCTATATGACTCGATTCCGGCTCGATTTAGAACGATCTGAGATGCTTAACAATTTCAACGAGGCGACGATGGACCAAACCGCTGTGCTGTATCTCGCAATAGCCAGTCCAGCTCTTTACGTAACTCACCGTTTCCGGCTTTGCGCAGATCATTCTTCAATTGCACCACAAAATCCACCGCTGGCAAGTGCGCGACCATTGCCCGAAACGCTTCCCGGGCGAGACGCTTGCCGCGATTACGGTCTACTGCTCTTGGCGCCGCTTTGCGGCTGGCGACCAGGCCCAAGCGTGCTTGTGGTAATTGGTTGCTGCTGGCGCGCAACCAGAAGCTTGGTCCCGACAAGCGGCTTTCCCCCGTCAACACCGCACGATATTCAGCCGCCCGCGTTAACTTTCTAAGGTGTGCCGGCGGTATCGAGTGTGCCACCAGCATGCCTTGGTCAAAGTTATACTATTAATTGAAAAACAATAGCTTACGAAATCACAGCGGCCTTGTGGCGGGGCCCTCTCGAGCGACCACTACGCGCTAAGCGCGGCGCGGCCTTTGGCGCGGCGGGAGCGTATCACCGCGCGACCGCCGACTGTTTTCATGCGGGCGCGAAATCCATGTGTGCGGGCGCGCTTAATCTTGGAAGGCTGATAGGTTCTTTTCATGGCTAAATCGTCCTGAACGTGGGCCGTACTCAGTCGAAAGGATTTCGTGCCTGAGTAAACCAGTTATTACATCGTGTTTCAGGGTCTCTTGTCAATGAAATTACTTATTTAACCACTTCGCCCTCGCCTCGTTCGTGGGGCGACGAGGCGCCGCACTTCGGTCAGAACGATCATAGACGATCACTTGCCTTGTGGATAACTAACCCCAAACCACGTAAAATCAACGCTGTTTCATGCAGTGTCGTAGCTGTGTCTGCGGATGCGGATTTCACGCATTGGGTTATGGGAGAATTCTGCGGACCAGTGGTGCTTTTATAGCGCTGGCTTTTACTTTCATGGCAGTTCGGCGCTAGAGTCAAGCGTGCGCTCGTAAGATGCTTTGCGTCCTCTCTTTGTGCTATTTCTTTTCAATCGTTAGCGTCAGTGAGACGGCCTCGACAATCAATGAATACTTTTTGGCCATCCTGTCTTGCGCAGTTCGAAAAAGAGCTGCCTGCGCAGCAGTTCATTACCTGGATTAAGCCGCTCGCGGTGCGGCTAAATTCGCCCGCCTCGCTCACTCTAATCGCCCCCAACCGCTTTGTGCTGCAATGGATACGCGACAAGTTTTTTGCGCGGGTTCACCAACTGGCGTTGGCGCACTTCGGCCACGCTATCGAGATCGAGTTATTGCTTGCCAATAAAGAAACTGCCGCTAGCACAGCGGCCTCCGCCGACGCACCCGTACCGTCACGAAGTGGCTTTGTCACCACACCGGCTACCGTCGCGGCCGCTGGCGCTATCCGCCTGCCCGTACTGCCTCGCGATCTGTCGCGGCTGAACCCAGTTTTCACGTTTGATACGTTTGTCACCGGGAAGGCGAACGAACTCGCGCGAGCGGCCGCCACACAAGTCGCTGAGAAATCCGGTGCTGCATACAACCCGCTATTCATTTATGGTGGCGTCGGTCTTGGCAAAACCCATCTTGCCCATGCCATCGGCAATTATTTTCGAGAGCATCATCCGCAAGGCAAAGTACGTTACATCCACGCCGAACAATACGTATCAGACGTGGTGCGTGCCTATCAACACAAGGCCTTTGACGATTTCAAGCGCTACTATCACTCGCTGGACATGTTGCTAATAGACGACATCCAGTTCTTCAGTGGCAAAAGCCGCACGCAGGAAGAGTTTTTTTATGCGTTCAATGCCTTGATCGAATCGCATAAACAGGTGGTTATTACCTGCGATACCTATCCCAAAGAAATCTCCGGTATGGAGAATCGTCTGATTTCCCGCTTTGGCTGGGGGCTTACGGTTGCTGTAGAACCGCCGGAACTTGAAATGCGCGTGGCTATCCTCATTAAAAAGGCGGCCTTAGACAGCATTACGTTACCAGAAGACGTGGCCTTTTTCCTGGCGCGCCACATACAGTCCAATGTGCGTGAACTCGAAGGCGGTTTGAAGCGCATTCTCGCCTACGCCCGATTTACCGGAAACGAAATTTCGGTTGACTTGTGCCGCGAAGCGCTACGTGACTTGCTGGCTGTACAGAACCGCCAAGTCTCCATTGAGAACATACAAAAGACCGTCGCAGATTACTATAAGATCAAGGTTTCCGAGATGTACTCCAAGAAACGCACGCGTAACATCGCGCGACCGCGGCAGATCGCCATGGCGCTTGCCAAAGAACTTACACAACTCAGCCTACCCGATATAGGCGATGCTTTCGGCGGACGCGATCACACCACCGTGCTATATGCTTGCCGCAAAATTACCGACCTTAAAACCACCAACGGTGAAATTAGCCGCGATCTCTCTTCCTTGCTTAAGGTACTGCGCTGTTAACTATTTCCACAATCAAACCGCTATACAACCTTGTTGATAACCCCTGCCCAATTTGTTGATATCTGCTTGTTTCAGCGTCGCTTGCCAAACCGCTCACATTCAGCCCCGCTCTAGCCCGCCCTTTATCCCCGGTATTTCCTGGGCTATAAGCCATTATTTTATTTATACTTTCTACCGTTGTCCACAGACCGTCCACGCGCTTATTACTATTATTAAATAAACTATATGAAACTACTTCAAATAGATCGTGATGCGCTACTGACGCCTTTGCAGGCCGTAACCGGTATTGTGGAGAAACGCCACACGCTTCCGATACTCTCAAATGTATTGATCGAGCGAACAAAAGAAACCCTTAATCTGATCGCTACCGACCTGGAAATCCAGATCACCACCACTTGCCAAGTCAGCGGCAACCTCGGCACTGACCAAAGCCTTACCGTTTCAGCACGCAAGCTTCAGGACATCTTGCGCTCATTACCTGACAGCACCGAAACCACGCTGGATCTGCAGGCTAACAAAGTGCAGGTCAAAGCAGGAAAGAGCCGATTTAATTTACAAACCATGCCAGCGGACGATTTTCCAAAAATGGCCTCTGCTGGCGAATTGCAAGCCAAATTCTCCCTACCCCAAAAACTACTGCAGGAATTGCTGCTCCTGGTGCAATTCGCGATGGCGCAACAGGACATCCGCTACTACCTGAACGGCTTGCTGTTGGTGCTGGACGAATTGAAAATAAAAGTTGTTGCCACGGATGGCCACCGCCTGAGCTATGCCGAAGGCCCACTCGTGGACAGTCACGAGAAACGCGAAGTTATACTGCCGCGTAAAGCGGTGCTGGAACTCTCGCGACAATTGAGCACCGGCGACGAAGAGGTACAAATAGAAATTTACGCTTCGCAAGTGCGTTTTCGTTACGGTAACAACGAACTGATCACCAAAATTATCGACGGAAAATTTCCCGATTACACACGCGTAATACCGGTTAACTACAATAAAACCATCACCCTCCGGCGTCAGGAATTACTGCAGTCGCTACAACGAGCCGCTATTCTTTCAAATGAAAAATTCCGCGGTGTGCGCTGGATGCTCAGCAGCAGCGGCTTACGCATCTCGTGCACCAACACCGAGCAGGAAGAAGCCCAGGAAGAAATGGAAGTCACTTATAATGGAGACGCTCTGGATCTGGGATTCAACATTACCTACTTGCTTGATGTGCTTAACAACGTGCATACAGAACACATTGAATGTTCGTTTGGTGACGCCAACAGCAGCATGCTGATCACAGTACCAGGACGCGAAGATTTCCGTTATGTCGTGATGCCGATGCGCATCTAACCGATAGAAAAAAAGAAGACCCTAAAATGGCGGAAAACAAGGACTCAAAAGATCTAAAAGACGCAAGCGATTACGACGCGTCCAGCATCAAAATGCTCAAAGGCCTCGAAGCCGTTCGCAAACGGCCTGGGATGTATATCGGCGATACCAGCGATGGCACCGGCTTGCACCATATGGTATTCGAAGTGGTCGATAATGCGATCGATGAGGCTCTCGCCGGCTATTGCAACGAAATCGCCATCACCATTCATACCGACAACTCGATCAGCGTCGTCGATAACGGCCGCGGCATACCCACCGAGATCCATCCAGACGACGAACATAAACGCTCCACCGCTGAAGTGGTGATGACGGAGTTGCACGCGGGCGGAAAATTCGACAACAACTCGTATAAGATTGCGGGCGGCCTGCATGGCGTTGGTGTGTCGGTAGTGAATGCGCTTTCGGAATGGTTGCGGCTCACCATCCGCCGCGAGGGTAAAACACACCACATGGAATATCGCGACGGCGCGGCAGTGGCGCCGCTCAAAGCAACCGGTAAAACCGAGCGCCGCGGCACTGAAGTACATTTCATGGCCAGCACCGAGGTGTTCGGCAAAATCGAATTTCATCACGACATACTCGCGCGGCGCTTGCGCGAGCTGTCGTTTTTGAATTTCGGCGTGAAAATTACCATGCTGGATCAGCGCTCAGGCAAGGAAGATAACTTCGCGTATGGCGGAGGGATCAAAGGTTTTGTCGAATTCATGAATCGCAGCAAAACCGTATTGCACCCGACTATTTTTCATGCCACCGGCGAAAAAGACGGCATCATTGTCGAAATCGCGATGCAATGGAACGATTCATATCAAGAGTCGATGCAGTGCTTTACCAACAATATTCCCCAGCGCGACGGCGGCACCCACCTAACAGGCATGCGCGCGGCGATGACGCGCACACTAAACAACTATATCGAAAGCACCGAGCTGGCGAAAAAGGCCAAAGTCGAAACCACCGGCGACGACATGAAAGAAGGCCTGACCGCGGTGCTGTCGGTAAAAGTACCGGAACCGAAGTTTTCCTCCCAAACCAAGGAAAAACTCGTTTCCTCCGAAGTGCGCCCGGCGGTCGAAGAAGTAGTTGCCGCTAAACTAATGGAATTTCTGCTGGAAAAACCGACCGAAGCGAAGGTCATTTGCGGCAAAATCGTGGATGCCGCACGTGCGCGGGAGGCCGCCCGTAAAGCACGCGAACTTACCCGTCGCAAAGGGGTGCTCGATTCATTCGGCTTGTCCGGAAAGCTGGCGGACTGCCAGGAGCGCGACCCTAAGTTATGCGAACTTTACCTGGTAGAGGGTGATTCCGCAGGCGGCTCAGCCAAACAGGGCCGAGACCGAAAATTTCAGGCCATCTTGCCACTACGTGGCAAGATTCTTAACGTTGAAAAAGCGCGCTTCGACAAGCTGCTTTCTTCCACCGAAATCACCACCTTGATCAGCGTACTGGGCACCGGCATCGGTAAGGACGAATACTCCGCCGATAAGCTGCGTTACCACCGCATCATCATCATGACCGACGCCGACGTGGACGGCGCACATATACGCACGCTGCTGCTCACGTTTTTCTACCGGCAAATGCCCGAACTCGTAGAGCGCGGCCACATTTACATCGCACAGCCGCCGCTATATCGCCTTAAGCACGGCAAGACCGAGCGTTATCTCAAGGACGAGCACGAGCACAAACAATACCTGCTAAAACTCGCGCTAGCTGGCACACACCTTTACCCATCCGCCGCCGCACAGCCGCTGAGCAAAGAAGCGCTCGAAGCCGTGGCTAAAGACTATCTGCTGGCAGAAGCCGTCATCGATCGCGCCAGCCGGCTCGCTGACGAAGCGGTGTTACACGCGTTATTACAGCAGCCGGTTGAAATCGACCTGTCAAATGAAGCCGCGGCCAATCGCAGCGCCAAAGCCATATCCGCCCTGGTGACTTCCGACAAAATAAAAATAACGCCAGTCTACGATGAAAAGACAGAACAATTTATCATTCAAATCAATAAAATACAGCATGGCGTTGAGCATCGTACGCGTATTGACGCCGATTTCGCGCAAAGCGGCGACTATGCGCAGATCAGGAAAACTGCCATCGTGTTACAGGGCTTGCTGAGCGAAGGCGCCTATGTCAAATTTGGCGAGCATCAGCAGCCGGTGCACGAATTCCGCGAAGCCATCGACTGGGTGCTCAACGAAGCGCAACGCGGTGTCAGCGTGCAGCGCTACAAAGGCCTGGGCGAGATGAATCCGGAACAACTTTGGGAAACGACCATGGATCCCAAAGTGCGCCGCCTGCTACGCGCACAAATCGAAGATGCCATCGGCGCCGACGAGATTTTCTCCACCTTGATGGGCGATGCCGTAGAGCCGCGCCGCCATTTTATCGAAACCAATGCGCTGGGCGTGCGCAACCTGGACGTGTAACCCACCGCTTTCTCCTGGCCCACCGCTGCGCCGCTTGCGGCACAGCGACGAGGCCGTCCCGCACCCCTGCCAAAACGGTGCAACGATCACGCGTGATGCGGGGCTGCCGGTAGTTGCGCGAGTTCGATCAGGCAGCCCTCGGTTCCCGCCGGATCCAGAAACGCGATGCGGCAACCCGCGTGCCCGATGCGCGGCGTTTCATCCAGCAGCGGCACACCCTTGGCTTTCAGTTCCGCCAGCGCTTCGTCGATGTCTTCCACCTCGAAGCAAATGTGATTGATGCCACCTTTGCCTTCGGCCATCATCCTGGCGTGTTTGCTGTCCGGTGTGGTGCCGGCGATCAGTTCAACCATCGACTCGCCCACCGGATAAAGCGCGAGCTTCACCGGCCGCAGCGGGTTGGTTTCCACCTCGCCCAGCTTGATGCCGAAGCAGCCTTCCCACAGTGCGCGGCTTTTTTCGACATCGCTTACCACCACGCCGACGTGTTCGATACGCTTTATTTTCATTTCTGTCCCCAGAGTTAATACAGCTGCGTTGCGCTGTTAGTCCGCGCGCAGCTTTCCGGATTTGGTCTGTGGCAGCACCGATGGCATGGTGGCGAAACCGACGCGGGTTTCGCCGCCCAGCAGGCTCGCTACTGCCGGGTCGCCGCCTTTGTAGGGCACGTGCAGGATGTCGGTGCCGGCCATGTTTTTAAACAATTCACCCGACAGATGCGACGAACAGCCGCTGCCCGACGACGCATAGTTAAGCGAGCCCGGAGATTTTTTGGCCAGCACCACCAACTCCAGCACGTTTTTCACGGCTACCGACGGGTGTGTCACCAGCATGTTGGGCGCGGTTGCGAGCATGGTCACTGGATCGAAATCCTTCACGAAGTCATACGAAAGCCTGCGATACAAGGTGACATTCACCGCATGCGCGATGTTGCCTATCAGCAGCGTGTAACCATCGGGCGCTACGCGCGCGGCAATTTCCGCGCCGATATTGGCGCCGGCGCCGGGACGGTTGTCCATCACCATGCTCTGGCCCATGGTTTTCGAAAGATGCGCGCCGACAATGCGCGCCAGCGTGTCGGTGCCGCCGCCCGGCGGAAACGGCAGCACGAAGCGCACGGATTTTGTGGGGTAGCTTTGCGCGGTAGCGTGCGCGAAAAAGAATAACGATGCAACGGCAGAGCTCCAATACAAATTGCGGTTCATGATACATCAAGAGGTTAGGTTCCAGCCCATCCATATACACCCGCTTCGCGCGTTTGATCCGCTTACGCTCGCGTCACCACCGGTGCATCGTCGGTACCGGGCTCGGGCGCTGCTACCGCGTGTGTCTCGTCGGGCGCGGGCGAGTCTGACGGTTCGGTTGCGGTTTCGGTAGTCATCACTTCGGGTGCCAGAAACCCGCCCGACTGGTGCCGCCATAGTTTCGCGTAGTGACCATCCAATCTCAGTAATTGGTCGTGCGAGCCTTGCTCGATAATGCGCCCGGCATCGAGCACGATCAAGCGATCCATGCGCGCGATGGTGGACAAGCGGTGCGCGATGGCGATCACCGTCTTGCCTTCCATCAGGCCCAGCAATTGTTCCTGGATGGCCAGCTCCACTTCGCTGTCAAGCGCCGAAGTGGCTTCATCCAGCACCAGTATAGGCGCATCTTTCAGCACCACGCGCGCAATCGCCACCCGCTGGCGCTGCCCGCCCGAGAGCTTGACGCCGCGCTCGCCCACGTGCGCATCGTAGGCGGTGCGCCCGGTCCAGTCCTGCAGACCGAGAATGAAATCGTGCGCCTGCGCTTTGCGCGCGGCCGCCTGCACCGCATCGTCGCTGGCGCCCGGCCGGCCGTAACGAATGTTGGCGGCGATCGAGCGGTGCAGCAGCGAGGTGTCCTGAGTCACCATGCCGATGGCCGCGCGCAGGCTTTCCTGCGTCACATGGTTGATGTCTTGCCCGTCGATGCGGATCGCGCCCTGCTCCAGCTCGTAAAATCGCAGCAGCAGATTCACCAGCGTGGATTTGCCGGCGCCGGAACGGCCCACCAGGCCCACCCGCTCGCCGGGGCGGATGGTGAAGTTCACGTGATCAAGCACAGCGCGCGCGTCGCCTCTGCCGTAGGTGAAGTGAACGTCCTCGAAGCGAATCTCGCCGCGCGACGTTTCGAGTGCGCGCGCACCCGCGCGGTCGACGCCGCTATGCGGCACGGCGATAGTCTGCATGCCTTCCTGCACCACGCCGATGTTCTCGAAGATGCCGGTAACCTCCCAGCTTACCCAGCCCGCCACGTTGGCGATCTGCCAGGCCAGCGGTAGTGCGGTGGCCACCACGCCCGCGCTCACCGCCCCCTCCACCCACAGCCAGATGCCGATGGCCGCAGTGCCGGTGAGCAGCAGCGCATTCATTATCGACAGGCAAAACATGAATTGCGTGATCAACCGCATGTGCGCGCCGATCGCGGCCTGATGCTCGTCAATCACCTCGCGCACATAGGCGTCTTCATCCGCCAGCCGCGCAAACAGCTTGACGGTCAGAATGTTGGTATAGCTGTCGACAATCCGCGCCATCACCAGCGAGCGCACTTCGGAGCTCGCCTTCGCCAGATCGCGCATGCGCGGCACGAAGTGGCGCAGAAAGAACATGTAACCGAGAAACCATGCGAGGGTGGGTAGCGCCAACCGCCAGTCCGCGAGCGACATCAGCACCAGTGCGCTGACGCCATAGACCGCGATGTACCACACCGCGCGTATCGCCGACATCACGCTTTCGCGGAGTGCATTTGCTGTTTGCATCACGCGGTTGGCGATACGCCCGGCAAAGTCGTTCTGGAAGAACGACCAGTTCTGTCGTATCACGTGCCAATGGCTCTGCCAGCGGATCATGCTGGTGACCCCCGGCAGCAACGCGTTCTGGCGGATCGCGTTATCGGCGAGCAACGCCAACGGGCGCACGAAAAGCATCAGCACCACCATGCCCAGCAGCATCGGTGTCTGTTGCGCCATTGCGGCGTGGCGGTCGGTGGCCTCCATCAGCGACACCAGCTTGCCGATGAACACCGGGATCACCGTGTCGATCAACGCCACCGTCAGGCTGGTGGCGAACATCAGCGCATACCAGCCCTTGGTCTGGCGCACGAAGTGCCAGTAGAACGTCAGCAGCCCGCGCGGCGGCGCGCCCGGGCCTGTGCTGGCAGTGCCGCGTATGCGTGATTGAAGATAGGTAAACATGCGCGAATATAATTGTTTTTCAGCGGTTTAGTTTAACTTGAGGCCAACGCCACGAACACTGGCCGTGGCAAAATACGGCCAGCGAACCCTGGTTACCGCGTCGAGGAGCACTATATATGGATGGCCCTTACACCCGAGCACTTGCCGAATAGATTTCGGAAAGCACCTACGCCGATCTTCCCAAGTCCGTAGTAGCGTACGCCAAGCTGCTGGTATTGGATACGCTAGGCGTCGGCATCTACGGCGCGTCGCTGCCGTGGTCCGAGCGCCTGCGTGCGACGGCGCAGGCGATGGAAGCGCCCGGCCGCGTATCTGTGTGGTGCACGCCGCTGCGCTACTCCGCGCCGACAGCGGCAATGATTAACGCAACCGCGGTGCACGCGTTCGAGCTCGACGATGTCGGCCCCGGCGGACACAACGGCGCGGTCACGCTGAGTTCGGCGGCGGCGATGGCGCAGCACCAGGGCAAACTGAGCGGCGCCGCGCTGATCAACGCGCTGGTGCTGGGCATCTAAACTGCCGCACGCGTGGGAAATTGCGTGGGCCGGATTCCCCACGAAGGCCTGGGATTCCACGGCCCCGGCATCATGGGCGCCTTCGCCTCGGTGGCGAGCGCCTCGCATGCCTTGGGCCTTGGCTCCGACGACGTAGTGCACGCGCTGGGCCATGCCGGCCAGCAGGCGGCCAGTCTCATGTTCACGCACCATGGCGGCATGGGCAAGCGCCTGCTCGCGGGCCAGGCCGTGCGCGGCGGCACTTTTGCGGCGTTGCTGGCGCAAAACGGGTTTACCAATGCCCCGAACGTGTTCGAGGCTGAGTACGCGGCTTTTGTTCCGCGCACACCGGCAACCAGCGGCCCGCGGCCTACGACCTAACCCAGCTCACCAAGGATCTCGGCAGCAAGTACCACACTGAGCAGGTGCGATTCAAAATGTGGGCCACGCGCGCGCCCAATCACGGCACGCTGGAAGCGATCCGGCATTTGCGCGAGCAACACCCGATACCGGTCGAACAAGTGAAACAAGTGCGCATTCGCCTTGGCCGCGGCTACCTGCAGAACGTCGGCTGGGCGTACACACCGACAACGATCACCTCCGCGCAGCTCAATCTTTTTTATGTCACCGCGATCATGCTGCTCGAGAACGATGTCTTCATCACCCAGTTCACCGAGGAGAAAATTCGCGACCCGAAAGTGCTGGATCTGATCAAGCGCATCAGCATCACGCACGACCCCGCCCTCGACGGGACCGGCTATACGCAAGGCAATCCGCTGGAGATCGAACTTACAGACGGCACGGTGCTTTCAGCGTGGGGCAAGGCGCGCGGCGACGCCGACAATCCGGTGCAGCGCGCCGATGTGGTGGAAAAATTCTCCAAGGTGACCGCCGGCCGGCTGTCAGCGGCGAAACAGGCCGAGGTGATAGCGCTGTGCGAGAAACTGGACACCCTTGAAGATATTTCAGCGCTGCTCCATACGCTGCAAACCTAACGCCCCTTAAACACCGGGTTGCGTTTTTCGGCGAAAGCGCGCTGCGCTTCTTGCGCATCTTCGGTATGTGACAACTGCTCGGTGATGTTCTGTTCGAAGCGATACCCATCGCGTTGCGGCATGTTCTCGCACACGTTGTAGGCCTCTTTGGCGAGGCGCATGGCGAGCGGGCTCTTGGCAGCGATGATGCGCGCCATTTTCAGCGCTTCTTCCATTAACGCCTCGCGCGGCAGGCAGCATTCGATCACGCCGAGACGGTACATTTCCTGCGCCGGAATCCGATCCCCTGTAAACACAATGCGCCGCCCGCGTGACTTGCCCACGAGATTTGTCAGCATGGACGTACCACCAGCGAGGCCGACATCGATTTCAGGCATGCCGAATACCGCATTGTCGGAGGCCATCATAATGTCGCAGGCCGCCATCAGTCCGAAGCCGGCGCCGAGCGCGGCGCCATTGACCGCGGCAATCACCGGTATTTTGCACTCGCGGATACAGTTGGTGTATTCACGCGCAGCGCGATTGTGCCGCCAGTAATCACCGGGCTGTTTGACCAGACCGATGCGTTCCTTGATGTCTGCTCCTGCTGAAAACACCTTGCCGGCGCCGGTCAGGATTGCCACGCGCACGTCATCGCGATCATTGAAGGCATCGAATACCTCCATGATCTCCATACGAAACTGTGAATTTTGCGCATTGACCGGCGGACGGTCCATGACGACGGTGGCGATGAAATCGCTGACGTCCACTTTGACGAATTGGTGTGCCATGGCTAGTCCCTGAAGAGGTTGATTTAATCATTATGCTGACAAAGCGCCGCTGCCGCCACCGCGAGGTTCATCACAGGCGGGCGCAGGCGGACTTTTTGATCTATATTTGCTGCAATCAGCAAAAGGACTAAATATGACTCTGGCCAGAAATGCGTTCGCGGCAGCATTGCTCTTTTCGGTATCACTATCCACACTGGCCCAAAACTACCCCAACCGCCCGCTAAGAATCGTGATGCCGTTCCCTGCGGGCACCAGTGTCAATGACGTGCTGGGCCGCGCGCTGGCGCAGCGCCTGTCGGAACCGCTGGGCCAGCAAGTTATTTTCGACAATCGCTCGGGTGCTGCCGGCACCATCGGTACCGAAATAGTGGCCAAGTCGCCGCCTGACGGCTATACCCTGCTGCTGGCCGTTACCGGGCCGATGACCATCGCGCCTTTCGTCTATCCCAAGCTCGGTTACGACACCCTGCGCGACTTTACGCCGGTGGCGCTGGTGGCGTTAGCGCCTTACATCATCGTCGTGCATCCTTCGGTGCCTGCGAAAAACCTCAAAGAATTAATCGCACTGGCAAAGGCGCATCCCGGCAAGCTGCGCTACGCCTCAGCCGGCACCGGCAGCACGCCGCATTTGTGCACCGAATTGTTCATGAGTATGGCCGGGATCAATATGCTGCACATCCCGTACAAGGGCGGTACGCCGGCGATGATCGACACCATCGCCGGACACACTCAGGTGAGCTGTACCAGCGTGACCAACGCCGCGCCGTTCATCAAACAAGGCAAAGTACGCGGCATCGGCGTAACGCCGCTCAAACGCTCGCCGCTGCTGCCGGATTTGCTCACACTCGACGAGCAGGGGCTTAAGGGTTTTGACGTGTCGCAATGGATGGGCATCGTCGCGCCCGCGAAAACGCCGCAGGCAATAGTGCAGCGCCTGCATCAGGACATCGCGCG
>CAMBCF010000068.1 GCA_945864585.1 Bordetella parapertussis
AGCGACCGCTGCTCAGAGTGCGCGGGCTAAAAACCTACTTCGATGTTTCCACCGGGTTAAAAACCTTTGCCGCCAACAAGGCCGAAGTGCGCGCAGTCGATGATCTGTCATTCGATGTATTCAAAGGCGAGACCGTCGGCTTGGTGGGCGGATCCGGCTGCGGCAAAACCACTGTCGGGCGCACGCTGTTACGGCTGGAGAATTCCACCGCTGGTTCCATGGCCTTTGCAGGCACGGATGTCACGCATGCGGAAGGTGCGACGCTGAAAAAATATCGCCGCAAGATACAGGTCATTTTTCAGGATCCCTACAGTTCACTCAATCCGCGCATGACTATCGGCGACAGCATCGCCGAGCCATTGCTGGTATATAAATTGCAACTGGACAAGGCTGCGGCGCGCGCCAAAGTCAGCGGGCTGTTGCGGCAGGTGGGCCTGTTTGACTACATGGCAGGCCGTTACCCGCATGAGTTGTCGGGCGGTCAGCGCCAGCGCGTTGGCATCGCGCGCGCACTGGCAATGGAGCCGAAATTTATCGTGTGGGACGAGCCGGTATCGGCGCTCGATGTGTCGATACAGGCGCAAATCATCAATCTGCTGGAAGAACTGCAGAAAAAACTGGGCCTCACCTATCTCTTCATCGCGCACGATCTTGCGGTGGTGCGCCACAGCTCGGATCGCGTGATCGTCATGTACCTGGGCCGGGTGATGGAGATCGCCGATCGCGACGCGTTATATGCGGGGCCGCTGCATCCCTACACCCAGGCGTTGCTCGAAGCGCTACCGGTACCTGATCCGGTGATCGAAGCGCAGCGCGCGCATCGTGTGCTCGGTGGTGAGGTGCCCAGCCCGCTGACACCACCATCGGGCTGTGTGTTTCACACTTGCTGCCCGCGCGCGGATGCAGCGTGCAAAGCCGAAAGGCCACTGTTGCGCGAGGTGCGCGCGGGGCACTTCGCGGCTTGTCTTAAAGTTGAGGTTTAATTGATTTGCTGGCGTGCCAAACCGGCCTTAAATTTTCCCAATGCTCTTAACCGCTGCCGCCATGCGTTGATGATCGGCGTCAAAAAACTTGCGGAATTCCGGCGCATCGCGGTAATCGAGCACCACTTGCAGGTTTTCCAGCGCCTTCTTGAACTGCGGATCGCTGGTGGCTCTGCGCGCCAGATCGCGCACTTTGGTCATGGTCGCCTCCGGCACCGCTGCCGAGGTGAACAAGCCCACCCACAGATAAGCCTCGATATCGATGCCCAACGATTTAAATGTTGGCACGGTCGGGATCGTTGGATGTACCTTGTCGCCCCAACTGGCTAGCAGACGCAGCTTGCCCGCGTTGCTGTGGGGCAACATGGTCGCCGGCGCGCCGGCGGTAATTTGCGAGTGTCCGCCCAGTGCCTGGGTAATCGCCGGACCGCCGCCCGTGGTGGGCAGATGACGCATGGTGGTTTTGGTGGCGTCGAGGAACAACACCATCGGCGTGTGCGTGATGCCATACGGGCCCGAGGTCGAATACACCAGCTCATTCGGTTTTGATTTTGTGAGGGCAATCAGCTCCTTGATGGTTTTTACCGGCAACACGGGATGCACGCCCATCACCAGCGGGTCGGCACTCATCAGCGCGATAAATCCAATCTGATTCAGCGCGTAAGGCGATTTGACGCCATACAGTTTGTCTTTCTCCAGCGCGAGATGCAGGTTGGCTGTGGTCACCAGCCAACTGTGCCCATCAGGCGGCTGATTCACCACGTAAGCAGTACCCGCTGCCGCGGTGCCGCCCGGGCGATTGACCACCGGCGCGGCCTGGCCGGTCATTTTTTCGAGGATCGTCGATAGCGGTTGCGCGTGTACCTGATTCATGCCGCCGGGTGGATTAGGCACGGTGATGTTGATGGCCTTGGACGGGTAAGCCTGTCCTGAGCCTGTCGAAGGGTCCTGCGCGTGGGCGGAAAACGCAAGGCAAGCGAGTGCAGCGGCAGTCAGTAGTTGTTTCATGTAAATCTCCTCGGTGATGGACGCAAACCCGTAAGCGGGTCTCTTATCGGAAACGGCATTGTTATAGCCCCTCCTGGATGTGTCAACACGTATCGCGCTCACTTATCGCGGCTTGGGCCGGGGTGGAACGAAATCTCGCGCACCGCTACAGTTATAATGAGGCTGCTGAATCTGTTCATTGGTTCAGAGTATTTTAACGAAAGCGAGTCATGTTCAACCCCTTCAAAAAACTCGAGATCATCGAAACCGAAGTATTCATGTCGATGCCGGCAAAGTTTCGCAAGAAGCAGCGCACTGCATGGTCGGACCCCAACCGCCAGGGGGCGGAAGTCGAATGCTTTCTCGAAGGCCCGTCATTCGATCGCGAAGGCAACCTGTGGTTTGTCGATATCCCGTTCGGGCGCATTTTTCGCATCACGCCGAAACAGGAGTGGGAACTGGTCACGCAGTATGACGGCTGGCCCAACGGTTTAAAGATACACAAAGACGGCCGCATTTTTATTTGCGACTACAAAGAAGGCCTGCTGATGCTGGACCCGAAAAGCGGCAAGCTCGAAACCATTTTGCGCACCGCGTTCAGCGAAGGCTTCAAGGGTTTGAACGATCTGCATTTTGCCGCTAATGGCGATTTATATTTCACCGATCAGGGCCAGACCGGCATCGCTGATCCAACCGGGCGCGTGTTCCGTTTCTCGATGAGCGGGCGCCTCGACCGGCTGTGCGACAACGTGCCCAGTCCCAACGGCATTACGCTTTCCACCACCGACAAACATTGCTATGTGGGCGTGACACGCTCGCAGCAAATCTGGCGCCTGCCGATCATGGCTGACGGCAATGTCTCCAAGACTGGCGTTGCGGTGCAACTGTCCGGCGGCGTCGGCGGGCCTGACGGCATCGAGATGGATTGCGAGAATGGTTTGCTGGTGTGTCAGTTGGGTGTCGGCATCTGGCGCTTTGACGCCAATATGCTGCCCACGCACCTTATACACTCGCCCGATCACCGGCATCATCATCTGGCGAACATTGCCGCGGGCGGGACCGATCTGAAAACGCTCTACATTACCGAATCACTGTCCGGCGACATACTGCGGGCGAAGCTGCCGGTGGCGGGCAAGAAATTGTTTTCGCAGCAGTAGCCAGTCAGGAGCGCGCTCATGCTATTCCCAGTAACCCTCGTTGGAAGTTTTCCGCAGCCGGACTGGCTGATCGATCGCGCGCGGCTGTCGGCGCGGCTGCCGCCCCGAGTACGCGCGAAGGAGTTGTGGCGTATTCCTGAGCCGCTGCTCGACGAAGCGCAGCGTGACGCGACATTGGTGGCGATACGCGCGCAGGAAGAAGCCGGGCTCGATATCATCACCGATGGCGAAATCCGCCGCGAGAGCTATTCCAATCGCTTCGCCACCGGGCTGGACGGCATCGATCTCGATAATCCGGGAACGGCGATGGACCGCACTGGCCATCCGGCACCGGTGCCGCGCATCGTCGGGCCGATCCGCCGCACGCGCCCGGTGGAGGTCGAAGACGTGCGGTTTTTGCGCGCGCACACCGCGAAGCCGATCAAGATTACCGTGCCGGGGCCGTTCACCATGACGCAGCAGGCGCAGAACGATTTTTACCCGGATGATGAAAGCGCGGCGATGGCGTACGCCGATGCAGTCAACGCGGAAATCCGCGACTTGTTCGCGGCCGGCGCCGACATTGTGCAAATCGACGAACCGTACATGCAGGCGCGGCCGGAACAGGCGCGTCAGTATGCGATTAAGGCGATCAACCGTGCGCTTGAAGGCATTAGCGGAACCACCATCGTGCACCTGTGCTTTGGTTACGCTGCCGTTGTGCACAATAAACCAGCGACGGGATACTCCTTCCTGCCCGAGCTGCGCGACTGTTCCTGCCAGCAGGTGTCTCTGGAAACCGCGCAACCCAATCTCGATTGCGCGGTGTTGAGCAAACTCGATAACAAAAAAATCCTGCTTGGGGTGATTGATCTGGGCGATCCGAATGTGGAAACCGGCGAAGTGGTAGCCTCGCGCATTCGGCGCGCTTTGCCTTATGTCGCCGCCGCAAACATTATCGTCGCGCCCGATTGCGGCATGAAATATCTGTCTCGCGAAACCGCCATCGGGAAAATGCGCGCAATGGTGGAGGGCGCTGCGATCATGCGTAAAGAGATTGCCGGCGCGTGAGGCACGCGCGCGCTACCGGTAAGGGGCAAACGTGTTTTCGTCGTGCGTTAGCAAAGTCATCAGCTTCGTATGCACGAATAGCTTTTCCTTGCCGAAGGCTTGTTCGCGCAGCACACCGATGCCCGCCAGCGCCTTGAGATAACGTGACGCAGCTTGCCGCCCGGCGATGTTGGCATCGACCAGACGTGATATGCGGCAGTACGGTTGCTCGAAAATGATATCTACCAGTTCGCGGCTGTAAATTTTGGGCAGGTGGCGGCGGGTGTGCCCGGTGGTGTCTGCCGCGAGCTTGCGTATCGCTGCGATTTTTGTGGTGGTCCACGTTGCCGTTTCTTCAACGCCGCGCAGCACGTAGACCAGCCACGGCTCCCACGCCTGCTCGCGCGTGACAGCCAGCAGCAAACGATAGTAATCCGTCTGGTGCGCAATGATGTAGCGGCTCAGATAAAGTATGGGCAGCGGCAGCAACCCCTGCTCGACCAGAAAAAGGCTGTTTAACACGCGCCCGGTGCGGCCATTGCCGTCGGTAAACGGATGGATGGCCTCGAACTGGTAGTGCGCCGCCGCCATGCGAATCAACGGGTCAATGGATACTTCGTTGTGCAGAAAGCGTTCCCAGTTGGCGAGCAAATCGCGGATGCGCGCTGCGCCTGCGGGCGGCGTATAAATGACTTCGCCGGTAGCGTGGTTGGCGAGTGCTGCGCCCGGCACTTTGCGCACGCTCATCTCCACACCCTTGACTTGCGTACAGATCGATTCGGCAGTGCGCGTGGTCAAGGGCCGTGCTTGCAATAACTTGACGCCTTCGAACAGCGCGTCTCGATAGCGCAGCGCTTCCCGGGTGGCGGCATCGGCGCTGCCGTCTGCCTGCAAGTGCTGGAACAGGCTGTCGGCGGTGGTGACGATATTTTCGATCTCGGAACTGGCTCGCGCCTCCAGCAGCGGCAGCGTATTGATCAGCATCGCGGGATTGGGGATCAGCTGCACCGCCTGCTTCAGTTCAGCAAGCGCTGATCGTGCTGTAATACATTGTTTTAAAACACTTTCTGCGACATGATGAGCCTTTGTGCTAATCTCGACCACCGTCTTCCAAGCAATTTCCGACAGCCGATGCCCGGTCAAATCACCCTCGTTCGTGACGCAACGCTGGCCACTGTCACCCTCGACAATCCCCCCAAACTCAATGCGCTCACCGTTGCCATGTGGCAGCAGCTAGCACGCGTGATGCGCGATTTGTCGGCAGATGACGATTTGCGCTGTGTGGTGCTGCGTGGCGCGGGCGACCAGGCGTTTGCCGCCGGTGCCGACATCGCCGAATTTGCCACGGTGCGCAACACGCGCGAGCAGGGTGTTATCTATCACCGCGAGCACGTGTATGGCGCACTGCAGGCGGTGGCCGAGTGCCGGCATCCGGTAGTGGCGATGATTCATGGCCCCTGCGTGGGCGGCGGGCTCGAAATTGCGTGCCAGTGCGATCTGCGCATCGGCGGTGAATCCGGACGCTTCGGCGTGCCGATCAACCGGCTGGGGTTTTCAATAGCCTGCGACGAACTCGCGGCGGTGCTGCCGGTAGTGGGGCGCGCCGCCGCGCTGGAAATTTTGCTCGAGGGACGGGTATGGGATGCGCACGAAGCGTTGGCCAAAGGCTTGCTCACGCGCGTCGTGCCCGATGCCGAACTGGCCCAAGAAGTCAGCGCAACAGTCGCGCGCATTACCGCGGGCGCGCCGCTGGTTGCGCGCTGGCACAAGCAATTCGTGCGCCGCTTGACGCCGCGCGCCGCGCCGCTTACTGCGCAGGAAATCGACGCCAGTTTCGCGTATTTTGAGACAGCGGATTTTCGTGAGGGCTACGCGGCTTACCAGCAAAAACGCAAACCGGACTTCAGGGGCGTATAGAACGTAACTATTTGTTTTTATTGTTTTATTTTTGATGGGATAAATTATGTCAGGACCGTTGTCGCACATCAAAGTAGTCGACCTCTCGCGCGTGCTCGCCGGGCCGTGGACGGGGCAGAACCTCGCCGACCTCGGTGCGGAAGTGATCAAGGTTGAGCGTCCCGGCAAGGGCGACGATTCACGCGCCTACGCGCCGCCGTTTTTGAAAGATGAGCAAGGCAACGAGACCAAAGAATCCGCGTATTTTTGCGCCGCCAATCGCGGCAAAAAGTCGATCACCGTCGATCTCAGCAAGACCGAAGGCCAGCAACTGGTGCGCGAACTGGCCACACAATGCGATGTGCTGGTTGAAAATTACAAGTTCGGCGATCTCGCGCGCTACGGGCTGGGGTATGAAGACCTGAAAAAACTTAATCCGGGTCTCATCTATTGTTCAGTCACCGGTTTCGGCCAGACCGGCCCCTACAAAGACCGCCCCGGTTACGACTTTATGGCGCAGGGCATGGGCGGTCTCATGAGCATCACCGGCGAAACCGACGGCCTGCCCGGCGCCGGACCGCAGCGCGTGGGCATCCCCATCATCGACATGACCACCGGCATGTACGCCACCATCGCGATTTGCGCCGCGCTGACCCATCGCGCGGTCAGCGGCAAAGGGCAGTGGATCGACGTGGCGCTGCTCGACACCTGTGTCGCCTTCCTCGCCAATCAGGCGATGAATTATTTCGCCACCGGCGTATCACCCTCGCGCATCGGCAACGCGCATCCGAACATCGTACCGTATCAAACTTTCAAAACGGCGGATGGCGCGGTGATACTCGCCTGCGGCAACGACAACCTGTTCAACAAATTCTGCGAAGCCGCAGGCTGCGCACACCTGCTCAAAGACCCGCATTTCGCCACCAACGGTGATCGGGTGAAAATCCGCGTCGAAGTGACGCGCGTATTAAACGAGATTTTTGAAAAGCGTTCCACGCAGGCGTGGGTCAAGTTATTGGATGACGCTGGTGTCGCCAACGGCCCTATCAACACCATCGCTGAAGTATTTAAAGAGCCGCAGGTAATCGCGCGCGGCCTCAAGATCGAACTGCCGCACGCGGTGGCAGGCAAAGTAACGCTGGTGGCCAGCCCCATGCGCTTTTCCGAAACGCCGATCAAGCACGAAATCCCGCCGCCCGCGGTGGGGCAGCATACGGACGAGATTCTGCGCGGGGTGCTGAAGAAGAGTGAAGCGGAGATTGCAGCGCTGCGTAGCGGCGGGGTGGTGTAGGGGGTAACAGGGGCCATCCATTACTGTGTGGATAGGAAGGGAAATTCGAGCGGGCTATTGCGTTATTTAATCCTCAACAGTTTCGCTGCGGTTTCACCCAGGATCGCGATGCGCTCGTCGTCGGTAAGGCTGGGCGTGCCGAGTATGTGATCCACCGCCTTGTCCTCCCACGGGTAGGGGTAGTCGGTGCCGAGCATGATCTGGCTCGATCCCACGTTCGCGGCGAGATGCCGCAACGCTTCGGGCGTGAAAATGAGAGCGTCGTAGTAGAGCTGCTTCAGGTACTCGGTCGGCCGTTTCTTGAGCGTGCGATTGCAGCGGTGCGGGAAGGTGAGGCAGCCGTGATCGGAGCGGTCCATGTAGGACGCGATATAGCCGCCGCCGTGCGCGGCGCAAATCTTCAGCCCCGGGAACAGGTCGAGCGTCCCCTCGAAGATCAAGTGCGAAAGCGCGATCGTGGTATCGAGCGGATTGCCGATCACGTTGTCGAGCACGCCATTGCCTTTCAGGCGCCGCGCGAGATCGGGCGTGCCCTGCGGGTGCAGGAAGACGAGGATGTCGAGCTCCTCGCACTTCTTCCAGAACGGGTGAAATTTCGGCTCCGCGAACTCGTCGTTGCCGACGCTCGCGCCGACCGCGACGCCGCGCAAACCGAGCCGCTTCACTGCGTGCTCGAGCTGCTGTGCGGCGAGCTCGGGAAACTGCAGGGCAACCGACGCCAACGCGACGAAGCGGTCGGGATTGCGTGCGCAGATCTCGACCAGCCCTTCGTTGTTAAGACGCACGACTTCTGAGGCGGTATCGCGGTCGGTCTCATACCAGAACGGATTGATGCTGAGTGCTTCCATGTCGATGCCCTGCACGTCCATGTCGCGCAGCCGCGCCGTCACATCCTCCATCACGATGCCGCCGGTATGGTGCTGGTAGGCGTCCTCGCCGAGCAGCTTCGACGCGCCGGGGATGAGACAGTGCGCATGCACGTCGATGGTTTTCACGCGGCGGCCCTTGACCACGACTTCGCGGCGCTTGACCGCGGGTTGCGCCGAGCCCGAGCCTGATTGGGCCGCCGCAGCAAGGCGTGGCTCCTGCGCGGCAATCAGCTCGCAGCTCGAGAAAACAATCGCGGGATCCACCGCGCGTGGATGGGTTGCGCCAGGGGTGTTATGCGTGTTCATTACTTTCTCCTTTGGTTGAATGCACTACTATACAGTGTGATCTACGTAGGCACGATCCAAAAGTCTCTGTTAGACCACGACTCACCTTCGGCTGTAGAATAGCTGAATACAGTTTACGTGAGATCCGGAAAAGGACGAGTCGAACCGCAAGGACCACGGTGTCTCGTTCGAGGAGGCAACCACGGTGTTTGGCGATCCGTTGTCGGGAGCCATTCCCGATCCCGACCATTCGACCGGCGAAGAACGATTCCTAATAGTAGGATTGAGTTCCACCGGGCGCTTGGTCGTTGTCTCGCACACAGAGACGGAAGACGTTATTCGCATCATCAGTGCCCGACAGGCTACACCCCATGAACGAAAAAACTACCAATCCTAAGATTGGAAAACCAGCGGACGAAATGCGCCCGGAGTACGATTTCTCGGGCGCGGTTCGCGGCAAGTATTACAAACGGTATCATCAAAGCAGCAATGTCGTGGTGCTCGAAGCCGACGTCGCCGCTCGCTTCAAAAATGCAACTGCCGTAAATAAGGCGCTTCGATCCCTATTCGCGGGTTCACTTGCCAGTCCAACAAAGCGCTCCACCGGGCGCGCACGAAGCGCGCGCCGGTGAGCGCTGACGTTAAGCAATAGCGACACTGATGCACCGGCGCATGGTTTCATCCCGTATGGCGCGCCAATATTCAGTGCGTTAGGATTTTGAAACCAAGCCCCTTCGCTTGCGCGTACGCGCCGATGCCGAAATAAAATTCTCAGACAGTCTGTTTTTTCGTTTTCTTCGTTGCCTTTTTCTTCAGCACAGCCGCTTTTTTCTTGCGCGCGAGCGGCTTCTTTTTTGCAGGTAGTTTCTTGCTTGCGGCAGCCGCCTTGACCGGCGATGCTATTACTGCGACCTCCGCCGTCTCCGCGATCTCGATGCCGAATATCCCGGCGATCTTCGCATTGTCGAGTACCTTCGCACTTCCCGGCGCTTTCTTCGGCAGCGGCAGGCCCGCGCCCGCACGCGCGACGAGTTCCTTGGCGTCTACCTTGCGCAAGGTGAACAGCAGTTCGGGTTGTTCATCGAGGCGCACACCCACGCCGTAGAACACCGCCGCGACGTGTTTGCACATCGACGCCCAATCCGGGCAACTGCAATCGAAGGTGATTTCCTTGGGCGCTGGAAACAGCCCCGTTCCCGGCCGGCAGATGCGCTCCATCACGCCCTTTGAGAAACGCCCTTGCAGCAATTCGACCAGCGAGTCGATTGATCCCGCGCAATCGCTGCCTATGGCTTGCCACTGCTTTTCCGGCACCGCCGCGATATTCACCTTGATCTTGTAGAGGTCAGAGCCCATCACTTGCGCCGACACTACACCCTCGCCGATAGTCAGATCGATTACTGAGCCGTTGCGCAGATAGGTGCGCCCGCGCGGCAGCCGGTTCTCGAAATCGCTGTAGCGCTCAAGGTTGTCGCACCAGGATTTGCCCCAAAATGTTTTTGTGATCGCACCGCGATCAGCGCTTACCGGCGACAGCGCCTGGCCTTTTTTCTTGAGCCGCGCCGCGATGCCGTCGGCTTTTTTGCGGCGCGCGGCGACCGAAACGTAGGGTTTCCATCCATAAAACATGTGTGATTCTCCTGATGATTATTCTTCCACGCGCGCGGTGTGGATGTCGAGCGCGACCAGATCGAGCAGTTCCCTGTCGCTCATTTCCGTCAGGTGCAGTTCCGCGCTGCCCTCCAGCACGTCGCGCACGAGTTGCTGTTTTGATTCAATTAATTGATCTATTTTATCTTCGACGGTGCCCTGGCACACAAACTTATGCACCAGCACGTTTTTCTTCTGGCCGATGCGAAAGGCGCGGTCAGTGGCCTGATTTTCCACCGCCGGATTCCACCAGCGGTCGAAGTGAACGACGTGCGCCGCTGCAGTCAGGTTAAGTCCCGCGCCACCGGCTTTTAGCGAGAGCACGAAGAAGGGCGCGAGTTCATCTTCCTGAAAGCGCCGCACCAGTTCGCGGCGTTTGACGACGGGCGTGCCGCCATGCAATACCAATCCTTCGCGGCCAAACACCGAACCGAGAAACGCGGCAATCGGCCCGGTGGCTTCGCGAAACTGCGTGAACACCAACACCTTCTCCTGCTTGGCGGCGATCACCTCGGTGATTTCGCGCAGGCGCGCGAACTTGCCGCTGTCGGCCTCGGCCCACGCGCCATCGCCCAGCCATTGTGAAGGATGGTTGCAAATTTGTTTGAAGCGCATCAGGAACTTCAATACCACGCCTTTGCGACCAATGCCTTCGGCATCTTCGAGTTGTGCCGCCAGCTCCTTCACCGCGCGCTGATACAGCGCCGCCTGCGCGGGACTGAGGTGACAATACGCCTTCAGCTCGGTCTTGTCCGGCAGATCGGCGATGACTGATTTATCGGTCTTCAGCCGCCGCAGAATATACGGGCGCACCAGCTCGCGCAGCGGGCGGTAATGTTCGGTCGTGGTCAGCCGTTTGGCGAAGGAGGTGAAGGCTTTGTCCGAGCCGAGCAAGCCGGGATGGGTGAAATCGAAAATCGACCACAGGTCCGACAGGCGGTTCTCCACCGGCGTGCCGGTGAGCGCTATGCGCGAGCGCGCGTTGAGTTTTTTCGCCACACGCGTTTGCTTCGCGCCCGGATTCTTGATCGCCTGCGCTTCGTCCAGCACCGCCAATTGCCACGGCTGTGTTTCCAGCCACGGCAGTCGCAACAGCGTGCCGTAACTGGTGATGACCAAATCCACCTTTGCCAGCCGCGCATGATCCAGCGCTCGCAACTCGGTGGCGGGCATCGCCGACGGGTGCGCGATCAGCGCGTTAAGGCTCGGCGCGAAGCGTGCGATCTCCGCTGCCCAGTTCGCCAACAGCGAAGCGGGTGCGACCAGCAGGCTGGTGCGCGCCGCGGGCAGCGCACTGGTGTTAGCTGGCTGCGCGTCCTGATCTTCCCGCTTCAGCACCAGCAACAGCGATAGCACCTGTATCGTCTTGCCCAGACCCATGTCGTCGGCAAGGCAGGCGCCGAGTCCGAGCCGGTACAGTAGATACAACCAGCGCACGCCCGCCTGCTGATAGGGTCGCAGTGTGCCTTTGAGTTCCGCGCCCGGCTCCACCAGCGCTAATCCTTCCGGACTACGCAGACCTTGCAGCGTTTCAGCGAGCCAGGGGCCGGCAGTGACCTGAGACCAGTCGGGATCGGTAGCAGCGGCGGTATCGTCCGCGACGGCAGCGCCGGCGACCAAACGCATGGCCTCGGCAAAGGCTAAGCCGCCCTTGGCTGCGGCCTCTTCGATGGCTTGAAAGCGTTCAAGCATGCGGCTTAACTTCGCGCTATCGACTTCGACCCAGTGTCCGCGTATGAGCTGCAGTCCGTCGGCGCCGGCGAGCAATTTTCTGATCTCGGCTGCGCTGAGGCGCTCGCCGTCGAGTGTGAGTTCCATGCTGAAATCGAGCAGCGCGTCCCGGCCCAGCAGCGACGGCGCCTTGCCCCCCACCGTCGCTTTCACGCGCGGGCGCAGCGGGCGGCCGGCGCGCCACGCGCCCGGCGTGCGCACCACAATGCCCGCCGCTTCAAGTTGCGGCACTGCGGTGAGGAATTGGTACGCCTCAGCGGGGGTCCAGCGCAGCGGATGATAGATCTCGCCCGCATCCACCATCGCGCGCAGCCAGGCGCATTGCTCCGCCGCGCGCTGCACCGGCATCAGCAGTGAAAGCAGCCGCGTTTGATCTTTCCCTCCCGAGTATTCGCGCAGCGCCTGCGCCAGTGGCAGGTGCTGCGCCTTGGCCTGCGCCGACAGGCGCGTGGTGTAGGTGGCGATAAAAGCGAAGGGCGCTGCATCGTCGCCGCGGTTCTCTGCCAGATTGAAATGCACGCGCCCGACCAGATTCCAGGCAGGATGACGGCGCTTGAGAAAATCCTGCAGCGACTGTTTGGACTCAACCAACTCGACGCGCAGCGCCGCATCGAGGTCTTCCCACAGCGCATGCAGTACGGTTGCCGTCAAATACTCCACGCCCGCCATCGGCGGCGCATCCGCTGCGAGCGCATCGAGCGCATCCTGCGGCGGCGCAGGTACTTTTGAAACGCCGATGGCGGCTGCGTTTTCCGCAAACTCGGACGCGGCACAAAGCGCCGTCACGTAGCGTGCGCCGAAGTCGCGCCAGTAACCCAACGCCGCAGGCAGTGCAACGCCCACCTCGCCCGCGCCGAGCTGCAACAGTGCATGACCCGCGCTCCGCGCGCAGGCAGCTATCAGCCTATCCTGCAACGCTGGCGTCAGCAGCGGCGCATCCGCCTCCGGCGCAAACAGCAGATGGCCGTGCGGGGTGAGTATGGGCGCGAGGAAGCCGGCCGTCATCCGGCAATCGACAATCGAATCACAACTTGCGGTGAATGAAGATCACTCCAGCTTCGCTCCTGACGCTTTCACCACAGTCGCCCATTTTTCGATATCTGCTTTCACGAACGCCGTAAATTGTTCCGGTGTCTTGGCGATAACCTGGAGGCCCTGTTCCGCCAGCCGGGCGATGGTATCTGCGTTGCGCAGCGCTTGTTGCGACTCGGCAGAGATGCGCGCCAGCACCTCCCTCGGTGTTGCCGCGGGCGCGAACAAACCGTACCAGTATTCGACTTCGTAATTGGGCAGCCCCGATTCGAGCATGGTTGGAATACCCGGCATGGTGGGCGCACGCTGTGGTGACGACACCGCCAGTGCTTTCAGACGGCTCGCCTTGATCAGCGCGGTGGCTGCCGGCAAGGTCGAGAACATGACATGCACTTGTCCACCCACTACGTCGGTTAAGGCGGGGCCGGCGCCCTTGTAGGAGATGTGCGCCATCCTGGTTTTGGTGACATGCAAAAACATTTCAGCGGACATGTGATTGCCGGTGCCGGTGCCGGCCGATGCGTAATTGATTTGACCGGGACGCGCACGCGCGAGATCGGCAAGGTCCTTTGCTGTTTTTACCGGCAATGACGGATGCACCACCAGCACCATGGGCGTTGACGCAAGGGGTGCTGCGACGGCCAGATCGCGTTGCACATCGAACGCCGGCCGTGAATAGAGGCTGGGGCCGATGCCGATTTCCGACGTCGAACCGACCAGCAGCGTGTGGCCATCGGGCGCCGATTTCACCGTCAGTTCAAGCCCCACATTACCGGCTGCGCCGGGACGGTTATCGATGAGAAACTGTTGCCCGGTCCGCTCGGACAATTTTTGTGAAACGATACGGGCTAGAATGTCGGTGCCGCCGCCCGGCGCAAAGGGCACGATGATGCGTACCGGCTTGGCGGGGTAAGTCTGTGCGTGCGCAACACCGTTTGCAACCAGTGCCGTGCCCAACATAAGCGTACTGGCAATAACGCTATATTTCATAATGTTCGCTCCAAGACACTCATTCATAGCGCGAGCCTACACCAATTGCGCCGATGGCAGAATGCTTGCCGATAGCGCCGGAATGGTTTAGAAGTCTGCTGCAAAGTTCGAGGAGAGGATTGCCATGCGTTTGGGCGTGTTGCTGCCCCACCGGGGTGTGATTATTCAGTCGGCGCGGCGTCCGCCGGTGGAAGACTGCTGGACCATCGCGCGCATGTGCGATGAGGCGGACATGGACGTGTGGGTGGGCGACAGCGTGGTGGCCAAGCCGCGTTTGGAACCGCTGACCACGCTCGCGTATGTGGCGGCGATGACCAAGCGCGCGCGGCTGGGCACCGCGGTTTTGTTGCCGGCGTTGCGGCAGCCGACGGTACTAGCGCATCAGCTCGCCAATATCGATCAGATTTCTCAGGGACGGCTGGTGCTGGGGCTCGGCGTGGGTTGGGGTCTGCCGGCCATCGCGCGCGAGTGGGAGGCGTGCGGGCAAGTACACCAGCGCCGCGCCAAAGACCTCGAACAACACATGAAAGTGTGGCGCATGCTGTGGAGCGGCAAGCCGGTGACGTATGAAGGCAGCGGCTTCAAGCTCACCGAACACACCATCGGTCCGCTGCCGTGGAACGAAGAAGGCCCGCCATTGCTGGTCACCGCCGGCAATCGCGGCGAATTCATTCCGGCGCAGATCGAGCGGGTCGGTAAATTCGGCGACGGCGTGATTACCACGTACGTGACCGAAGACGATATACGTAAACTGCGTGAGGTGTGTGCAGAGGCGATGGCGAAACACGCGCGCCCGCGTGCGGATTTTCCCATGTGTGTTTACACTACGATACGGCTTGAAGACGATGCGGCCAAGGCCGAGTCGCTGACGCACGAGTTCCTCGAAAAATACTACGGCGGTGGCGTGAATTTCCGTGGCATGATGGGGTTGGGGCCGGCTGCTGCGGTGGTTGACGTGCTCAAGCGCTACGAGGCTGCGGGCGTTACCGACTTGTGCATACGACTGGTGGGCGAGGATCAGGTGGCGCAGTTGGAGCAGTTCATTGCTAATGTGTTGCCTAGTTTGCAAAAATAGATGTGGTAGCGCACGCTGAAAGCTTCCCTCACCCCCGGCCGGCTTCGTCCGCCTCGCGATGCTCTCCCCGGAGGGCGAGGGGTGAAAAGCCCTTCCCCCGCCGGGAGAAGGGTTGGGAGAGCGTAGCGAGGGGCCGAAGGCGGGAAGTGTTTTGAACTGCAAAGAGCGAATGATGAAACCAATGACGTTAGTATTCCCGTTGCTCGTGGCAACATCGTTGTTCAACACTGCCGCCATAGCCCAAACCTACCCCACCAAGCCCGTACGCCTTATCGTGGCGTTCGCGCCCGGCGGGGCCACCGACACCTTCGCGCGCGTGACTGCTGCGGAATTGACGCGCAGCCTCGGTTACCAGGTCATCGTTGAAAATCGCCCCGGCGCCGGCACCACGCTCGCCGCCGACTTCGTTGCCAAATCCGTGGCGGATGGCTATACCCTGCTGTTTACCGACCTCTCCACACACGCCATCATGCCTTCGCTCTACCCCAAGCTCGGCTTCAACCATGTGCGCGATCTGCTTGCCGTGGCGCCGGTGTCGGCGTCACCGTTGATCATGGTGGCGCATCCCTCGGTGGGTGTGAAAAACGCAAAAGAACTCATCGCGCTGGCGAAAAAAAGCCCCGGCATCACCTGCGGCAATGCGGGCGCGGGCACTGTTACGCATCTGGCAGCGGAGAAATTCCGCACTCGCGCGGGCATCGACCTGATTGCCGTCAACTACAAGGGTGGCACCACCTCCACCGTGTCGCTGCTCACCGGCGAGATCGCACTGATCGTCACCACCATACCGGCGGCGCTGGAACACGTGCGCTCGAAAAGGCTGGTAGCGGTCGGCCTCACCTCGGACAAACGCGCCGCAGCCTTGCCGGAAATCCCAGCGCTGGGCGAAACTGTCAAAGGCGTGGATGCCGCGGTGATTGCCGGCGTGCTGGCCCCGGCCAACGTGCCGCGCGCTATCATCGAGAGGTTGAACGCTGAATTCGCCAAAGCGGTGGATGCGCCGAAGGCTAAAGAGATTTTCCTCACCAATGCCGCCGAAGCGATGAAGCAAAGCCCGGATGTGATGCAGCGCGTGATGGAGCAGGATGTGAAGACCTGGGCGGAGGTGGTGAAGGTGACGGGTGTGCGCCTCAATTAAAAAAGCAAATCATTAGCCACAGATGAACACAGATTTCACAGATAAATTGCGAATGCTCGAATATCCCGTTACCCTGAATCTAATCTGCGTTCATCTGTGGCAAAAAGCTTTTTTGACCTTTGATGCTTAAGCACCTGACAATCAGCGAAACAGCCGATCTCATTCCTGAAGCCGCGCGCCTGCGTGACGCAGGCCACGGCCCGCTCGTCTCATACTCGCGCAAGGTATTCATTCCGCTGACGCGGCTGTGCCGCGATGTGTGCAGCTATTGCACTTTTGCGCACGCGCCACAGCCGGGCGTGCGTGCTTATCTCACGCCGGATGAAGTGCTGGCTATCGCCAAAGCAGGGCAGGCGGCAGACTGCACCGAGGCGTTGTTTACGCTCGGCGACAAACCGGAGTTGCGCTACAAGTCCGCGCGCGAAGAACTCGCGATGCTCGGCTACGCCAGCACTATCGATTACCTGCATGCGATGTGTGCGCTGGTGTTGCGCGAGACATCGTTGCTGCCGCATGTGAATCCCGGTGTGATGACGCGCGATGAGATGGCGCGACTGCGCGAGGTGAGCGCGTCGCAGGGCTTGATGCTGGAAAGCGCCTCCGAGCGCCTGTGCGAAAAAGGCGGGCCGCATTTTGGCTCGCCTGACAAGCAACCGGCAGCGCGGCTCGAAACGCTGCGGCTCGCGGGCGAGCTGAAAATCCCGTTCACTACCGGCATCCTCATCGGCATCGGTGAAACGCGCGCGGAACGTATCGACGCGCTGATTGCGATCCGCGATCTGCATCAGCGCCACGGCCACATTCAGGAAGTGATCATCCAGAATTTTCGCGCCAAGCCTGATACCCGCATGGCTGATGCGCCGCACGCGCCGCACGAAGAATTGCTGTGGACCATCGCCGTGGCGCGGCTGATTCTGGGCGCGCAGATGAACCTGCAGGCGCCACCGAATTTGAGTGGTGAGAATTGCGGAGAATTGATAGCCGCCGGCATCAACGACTGGGGCGGCGTGTCGCCGGTAACGCCCGATCATGTGAATCCCGAAGCGCCGTGGCCCGCCATTGAAGAACTGCACCGCATTACTGCCGCGCAGGGCAAGGAATTGGTTGCGCGGCTGCCGAGCTACCCCGCGTATGTGCACGAGGCGCACACCTGGCATCATCCGAAAATCGCCACCGCCGTAATCCGTGCGAGTGACACCGATGGCTATGCGCGCGCCGATGGCTGGTCGCCGGGCCTGGCGCTACCCTTGAACGTGTTGCCGCGCAGTAAGAAATTCTCAATAAAAACACATAATTACCGTGGCTTACCCGAAGAAGGTATCGCGCGGCTATTCACCGCGCGCGGCGACGCGTTTCACGACATCTGCGCCGCAGCAGACGAACTGCGCCGCAATACCGTAGGCGACACCGTGCGCTACGTGGTGAACCGCAATATCAACTACACCAACATCTGCACGTATCGTTGCACCTTCTGCGCATTTTCCAAGGGCCGCCACAGTGCGTCGCTGCGTGGCGCGGCCTATGATCTGCCGCTCGAAGAAATTGAGCGGCGCGTGGCCGAAGCGTGGTCGCGCGGCGCCACTGAAGTGTGCATGCAGGGCGGCATTCATCCCTCGTACACCGGCGACACCTATCTCGATATTTTGCGTGCGGTCAAACGCGCGGCGCCCGGCATCCATGTGCATGCATTTACACCGCTGGAGGTCACCCACGGTGCGCAAACACTGGGCTTGCCGGTGCGTGAATTTTTGTTGCGGTTGATCGATGCGGGTCTGAACAGCCTGCCCGGCACCGCCGCGGAAATTCTCGATGACGAAGTGCGGCGCATGATCTGCCCGGATAAAGTGAACACCGAAGAATGGCTCACCGTGATGCAGACTGCGCATGGGCTGGGTTTGCGCTCGACCGCAACCATCATGTTCGGCCATGTCGATCATCCGCGCCACTGGGCGCGGCATCTGCTGAGATTGCGCGCCTTGCAGGAGAAGACCGGCGGCTTCACCGAGTTCATCCCGCTGCCTTTTGTGCACATGGGCGCGCCGGTGTATCAGCAGGGCCGCGCGCGCAAGGGGCCGACATCGCGCGAAGCGATACTGATGCACGCAGTGGCACGGCTGGTGCTGCATCCGGTGATTCAGAACATACAAGTATCGTGGGTAAAATTGGGCGCAGACGGTGTAGCCGCGTGCCTTGCGGCCGGCGTCAATGATCTTGGCGGCACGCTGATGAACGAGAGCATTTCGCGCGCCGCCGGCACGCAGCACGGGCAGGAAATGCCGCCGGCGCGCATGGAAGCAATGATTTGTGCGGCAGGGCGTGTGCCGCAGCAGCGCACCACGCTGTATGGCGATGCGGCGCTAGAGCGGCATGCGGCAGCGCAGGCGGCGCCACCGCTGGTGGCGTTGCCTATGCCGGCTCAAAAAGAGCGCAGCGCCGCGTGAACATCGGCGTGCTTGGCGGTAGCGGCAAGGAAGGCAGCGGGCTCGCCTATCGCTGGGCGCTTGCAGGCCACGCGGTGGTGATCGGTTCGCGCGATGCGAGCAAAGCGCAAGCCAGCGCGGCGGAATTGAATCTATTGCTCGGCGGCAAAGCGATGGTGCGTGGCGCCAGCAATGTGGAAGCAGCGCAGGCAGCGATAGTGGTGCTCACCGTCCCCTTCGCGGCACAACTTGCCACTGCCGAAAGTGTTGCCGGTCAACTGGCCGGCAAAATTCTGATTGATGTCACGGTGCCGCTCACACCACCCCGAGTGGATAAAGTGCAGTTGCCCAACGGCGAATCGGCGGTGCTTGCGTTGCAGCGGCGGCTGGGCGCTCAGGTGAAAGTGGTCTCCGCATTCCAGAACGTTTCCGCCACCCACCTCAAGGATGCGGCGCACGAGGTCGATTGCGATGTGCTGGTGTGCGGCGATGATGCCGGAGCGCGTGAAGTGGTGATCGGCCTCGCGCATGACGCGGGCCTGCGCGCGTGGCACGCGGGTGTGCTGGCGAATTCGATTGCGTCCGAGGCACTGACTTCGGTGCTGATCGCGATCAACAAGCGCTACAAGGTTGCGGGGTCGGGGATACGGATTACTGGTGTTCCGGCGAAGTAATCACGTTTTATATGGCTTTGCTTCCCCTACCCTCACCCCAACCCTCTCCCGCCCAGGCGGGAGAGGGTGTGCAGTTACTCCCTCGCCCCGCTTGCGGGGACAAGGGAACAACTGCAGCGAAGCAGAGGGTTGGGGTGAGGGGCGGGCGCTGACCCGCAATGCTGCGAGAACTCCGCCTTATCGCCCTACGGGGCATTCCAGAAATCGAATGCGGGGCAGCACTCAGCGACTTATTGCTGGCCGCGCTGGCCCGCGCTAACCTATCACTGCAATCCGGCGACATCCTCGTGCTCGCGCAAAAAATAGTCTCTAAAGCCGAAGGCCGTTTGGTGCAACTTGCGGGCGTGCGCCCCTCCGCACGCGCGCAAACTGTGGCACAGGCAGCCCACAAGGACCCGCGCATCGTCGAACTGATGCTGGGTGAATCACACCAAGTGCTGCGCGTGAAGCCGGGCATTATCATTGTCGAACACAAGCTGGGATTCGTGATGGCGAACGCGGGTATCGATCAATCCAATGTGCCGGGTGCGGAAGACGCCGTGTTGTTATTGCCGGTGGACCCCGATACCAGCGCGCACACGCTGCGCGACGAGTTGCGCGCCCACAGCGGTGTCGAAGTGGGCGTGCTCATTATCGACAGCTTCGGACGCGCCTGGCGCAACGGCGTGACCGGCACCGCGATTGGCGTTGCCGGCATACCGGCGCTGATTGATTTGCGCGGCAACAAAGACCGCGAAGGCCGCGCCTTGAAGGTGACGCAGGTGGCCGCAGCCGATGAACTCGCCGCCGCCGCGTCGCTGGTCATGGGCCAGGCGGATGAGGGCACTCCGGCGGTGCTGGTGCGCGGGTTTCCGTACGCGCTGCGTGAGAGTTCCGTCAAAGAACTGCTGCGTCCCGAAGCCGAGGACTTGTTCCGGTGATCGTGGCGCTCGCAGGCGGTGTGGGCGGTGCGAAGCTCGCGGTTGGGCTGGCGGCAGTGTTATCGCCGAAGGAACTGGTCATTGTGGTGAATACCGGCGACGATTTCGAGCACCTGGGTTTTACCGTTTGCCCCGACATCGACACCGTGCTGTACACGCTGGCAGGTGTGAGCAATCCTGTATCGGGTTGGGGTCGCGCGGGCGAAACATGGCAGTTCATGAACGAAGTAAAACGATTGGGTGGCGAACACTGGTTTCAATTGGGTGATCGCGATCTGGCGCTGCATGTGCTGCGGCGTGAAGCCTTGCGTGGTGGCGCAGCACTCTCGGCAGTGACGCACGATCTCGCTGCGCGCCTGGGCATCCAGCACAGGGTCTTGCCGATGAGCGAAACGCCAGTGCGCACCCGTGTGAAAACCACATCGGGTGAACTGGATTTTCAGAATTACTTCGTGCGACAGCAGTGCAAGCCGCGCGTGAGCGGATTTCGCTACACCGGTGCGCGCAATGCGCGTGTGCCCGATGCGCTCGCGCGCGTGCTGCGCGGGCGCGTGGATGCCGTGGTGCTGTGCCCATCAAACCCGTTCGTGAGCATTGCGCCGATATTCAGCGTTCCTGCTATCAAGGCGTGGTTGAAGGCGCGTACGTTTCCCGTGGTGGCGGTGTCACCGATCATCGGCGGCGCGGCGGTCAAAGGGCCTGCCGCAAAAATGATGCGGGAATTGGGTATGCAGCCGACTGCGTTTGAAGTCGCGCGGCACTATGGCAGCGCAGTAGATCGCTGGGTGATCGACCAGCAAGACGTGAAGTTAGCCGGTGCGATTGAGCGCCTGGGCAAGCGCGTGTTGGTTACCGATACGTTGATGAGCAATCGCCGCAAGAGCGCAACACTCGCTCGCCGCATGCTCAGTCTGGCAATGAATGTGTCCATAAATAATGTTTAAATACAGATACTTACTGGTCATTGTGCCGCATCGCGGCGTGAATGAAGGCAAGTCACGGTTGTCCACCGTGCTGGAACCGGCCGCGCGCGCCAAGCTCAATCGCTGGCTGCTCGCACGCACCTTGCGCGTGGTGCGCGCGTGGCTGGGCGACGCGCAACGCTGTGTGGTGGTGAGCCCATGCGAAGTCACGCTCGCGCTGGCGCGTAAAGCGGGCGCAATTGCGCTGCGGGAGCAGGCATCCACCCGTGGGCTGAATGCCGCGCTGTCGCAAGCTGCCGCTCACGCCGCCTCGCTAGGCGCGCAACGGCTGCTGATTTTGCCGTGTGATTTACCGCTTCTGGATGTTGAGGCGTTGGAGGCGATGGAGATGCTGCCAGTGATCAGCAAGGAGGTGGTTATCGCAGCCGACCGTCATTTCAAAGGCACCAATGCCTTGCTGGTGGACGTCAGCGTGCGCAAATTCGCGTTTGGCAAAGACAGTCACGCACGGCACATCGCGCAGGGCGAAGCGCGCGGCGTGCGTAGCTTTCCGTGCCTCAACGCGGCGCTGGCGTTTGATCTGGACACGCCGGAAGATCTCGCGGAATGGCGGAACAGCGGTGACGCACCGCAAGCGTTTCTGGCCACATTGCAACAAACTACAAATCTTTTAGCCACAGATTTCACAGATAAACGCAGAAAACCCTTAAAAAATTAAATAAAAACAAATGGTTACGGCACATCGCTGGTTTTAATCTGTGTTCATCTGTGAAATCTGTGGCAAAAAAGTTTTTGATTTCGAAAACAAAATGAAAACATTCAACATCAAAGTGCCCCTGCGCGACGGCGTGATGGGCGCGTACCTGGCAGTGCCGGACGGCCCGCCCGCAGGCGGCATTGTCGCGATCATGGAAATCTGGGGTGTCAACGACACCATGCGCACACATGCGCACGAATTTGCCGAAGCCGGCTTCGTGTGCCTGGTGCCCGATCTGTTCTGGCGGCAGGAGGCGGGGGTGGAACTGTCCGACCGCAATCCCGAAGACGGAAAAAAAGCGTTCGATCTGTATTACGATTTCGACTACGACCTCGGCGTGCGGGACATGGAAGACACCGTGAAATATCTCGCGCGCCTGCCGCAATGCAACGGCAAAGCGGGCGCGGTCGGTTATTGTCTCGGCGGCAAGCTGTGTTATCTGCTGTGTTGCCGTACCGACATCGAGTGCGCAGTGGCGTATTACGGTACTTACATCGAGCACAACATTCGCGAAGCGGGCAATCTGCACCGCCCGTTCATGCTGCACATGGCGATGAAGGATCGCTGGGTGCAGGCCGAAGTGAATGAATTGCTGGAGCGGCGGCTGTCACCCAATCCGCTGGTGACCCTCCACAAATATCCCGAAGCCGATCACGCGTTTGCGCGCCATGGCGGCAAGCCTTATCGCAGGGCGGATGCCGATCGGGCGCTGGCGCTGACGGTGGCGTTCTTTCGCAAGCACCTAAGCCCCGCTTACGGCTGAAAGCGCTCGCGCCGGTAATGCAACAAAATGGCGAAGGCGTCGTACGGCGTAACGTGTTTTTCCTGGAGAATTTGCGAGCCGCTGAATACCTGGTAGGCAGCGCCTTCGTGTAACACCAGTTTCGAGAGTGCCGCCTGCGTGATCGGCACTTCATAAAAAATCCGGTACACTTTCTTTTGACCCAGACCGCGCAAGTCAAAATCAAAGCGCGTGAATTCCGTCATCGCGCCCGCAGAAAACTCTATTTCCTCGGCCAGTTCCCGCCGCAGCGCGTGCTCAGGGTCTTCTCCCGCTTCGACAGCGCCGCCGAAACAACCCCAATGCCCAGGGTAGAAAATCCGTGGAATCGCGTCACGCAATTGCATGACGTAGCGGCCATCATCAAGCACCAGCAAGGCGGCGACGGCGTCGTCACCGCGTAACTTGTCCTCAGCCGCGATAAAAACCGGTTCAGCCATTTACCCGCAAGTCCCGGCAGGTGATCCACTGCGCAACTACAAGCCTAGTGCCGCAGACAGCGATTTCAGATCCAGCCCGTGAGCGGCCAGCAAATCGCCGTGGCTGCCGTAGTTGTGTATGAATTCCGCCTTCAGCGAAAACGCATCCAGCCGGCAGGTCGCGCGCGAGTCCCATGCCACTTCCTTGACCCGCGACCCAAGGCCACCGTGAGGCACCATCTCCTCAATAACCACGACTTGTTGGTGCGCCTGTAACGCCGCGGCTACGCCCTCTTTGTCAAACGGTGTGACGGTATGCGCGGATATCAGCGAAACGGATTTACCCTGACGCTCAAAAGCCACCGCTAAATCCTTGCCCAGCTTCAGAATGGGCCCATAGCCGATGATGCAGACGTCGCGTCCGCGTTGCAGATAGCGAATCTTCCCGAACTCGAAGGGGTCTGCGGCGCCGGAAGTCAAATCAGGTTCCCCGGCTTTACCCAGGCGCAAATACACCGGTCCCCGCTCCTGCCGGGTACACCACAGCGTGGCGGCGGTGGTTTCCGCCGGATCACACGGCGCAATCACCGCCATATTGGGAATCGCGCTCGCGATCGCCACATCTTCCTGCGCGTGGTGTGTACCGCCGAGCGTGGAATAGGTAACGCCACCGCCGATGCCGACGATGGTTACCGGCAGGTTGTGGTAGCACAGATCATCACGCACAAATTCAAACGGACGGAACAGCGTGAAAGTCGCGATGGTGTACGCGAATGGTTTCAGCCCGCGCAGCGCCATGCCGGCGCACATGCCGATCATCACCTGCTCGGCCACCCCGGTGTTGATGAAGCGCCGCGGAAAGGTTTGGCGAAATTTGTCCATTGCGCCCGCCGGCGATATATCGGCGACGATCACGCACAGGCGCGGGTCGAGTTTTGCCGCCTCGAAAAAAGTATTGGCGAAAGTATTTCTCACGACCCCACCTCGGTCAGTTCCGCCACGGCTTTTTGGTACTCGTCCTTGTTGGGTGAGCGGTAATGCCATATGGGAACGTTTTCCATGTACGAAACGCCCTTGCCTTTTACCGTCTTGCCCACCAGAAAAAAGGGCTTGTCACCCTGCCGCGAAACTATTGCCTGGTGTATGGCGGCTGCGTCATGGCCATTGACTTCCACCGCTTCCCAGCCGAAGGCCTGCACTTTGTCGAGTATCGGATAAAAGTGTGGATGCGTTTCGGAGGTGCGCCCCAGGCCCTGAAAATCGTTCAAATCCAGCAGCGCGATCAGGTTGTCCAGCCCCAGATTCGCCGCCATCATCATCGACTCCCAGGTCGATCCCTCCTGCATTTCCCCATCCGACAACACCACATACATCTGCCGGTCGGTATCTTTGATTTTTTCCGCATACGCCATGCCGGTAGATATGCCCATGCCGTGACCCAGCGACCCGGTCGATGCCTCGATGCCGGGCACGCCGTAGTCGGGATGTGCGCCCAGCCGTCCGGCGGGTGTGCAATACGCGGCAAGATCATCACGCATCAAAATGCCCAATTCTTCGAGCATCACATACTGCGAAAGACAACCGTGGCCCTTGGACATGACAAAACCATCCAGGAACGCAGCCGCAGCGGACGCGGGATCACGCCGCATCAATCCGTGATACACCACATCCACCATTTCCAGGCAGGAGAATGCCGGCGCCACATGCAGCGCGCTGACCTGTTGCGAAATATCAAGAATGCGGCGGCGGTATTGCAGGCAGCGGCGCCGTGCCGCCGCCACATCCAGTGCCGCTGCGGGATTCGTCATGGTGTGCGATGAAGGGCTCAAGCTCACGCCCGCAACACGTAATCAGTGGGCCAGTCGTGCAATTGATCGATGTACTTGCGGCCCCAGGCCACCATTTCCGCAAGCCCTTCCTGCCAACTGATTTGCGGCTCCCAGCCCACGTCTTTTTTGATGGCGCTGGAATCCAGCCAGTAGCGCGAGTCCTGACCCAAGCGGTCTTCGGTCATTTCACACAATTGTTCAAACGGCATGCCCAGCGCCTCGGCCGTCAATTCAACCACCCGGCGGATCGAGGTTGGATCCTTGGGGCCGGCGTTGTAAATCGCACCCAGGGGCGCTTTCTCCGACACCAGCAACACCGCGCGCGCCAAATCACGCGCATGAATGTAGGATTTCTCGGCGCGCCCGCCGCCTTGCAACGGCAGCTTGCGCCCGCTCAATCCGCAAATAATGGTTTTGGGAATGACCCGGTGCAACAGTTGACCGGGGCAATACGCATTGGACGGGCGTATGATATTCATCGGAAACTTCAGAAAACGGTGCGCCGACATCAGGTACATATCAAACGCGGCCTTCGAAGCGGCGTAGGGACTGGTGGCCTGTATCGGTGTGGTTTCTTTGGCCGCAAAATCCACTGAGCCGTAGAGTTCAGAGGTGCCGATCTGGATGAAGCGCTCCAGATAATCCCGGGACATCAATTCCTCGCTCAATTTGGCGAGCGCCATGGAATTGGTTTCGAAGAAGCGCCACGATTTTTTCCACGATACTGCGCCTTCGCCTTGCGCGGCATAGTTAATGATGACCTGGGGTTTTTCCTTGTCCAGCACTTCAAGCACCGCGTCCATCTCGTAGGTGATGTGATAGGCGTGGTAGCTGAAGTTCTTGCGCTTCTCGATATTCAGCGAAAACGGTTCCGGACGCAGCGGATTGCGGCCTATGCCGATCACCTTTTTGGGATCGGCGTGGTCCAGCAAATACAGCGCGGTGTGAATGCCAAACGAGCCGCCGGCGCCGAGGACAGCGTAGGTCTTCATTAATATTCCTTTTAAAACAATTAGTTACATCTACTAAAGTATAGTCCAGAACCAGTCGCCCGTATAGCCTGCTTCGCCAAAGAGTTTGATCCAGCCGTCGGGATAATCATGAAATTTGGCGGTGAGCACCCAGCTCATGAAAAGCTCGCGCTGCTCAGGCGTGCGATAGGAATCGACCTGGATAAACCCTTTTCCCGGCGCCAGCCGCTCGACTTCGCGCACTGCCCGCACTGCATCATGCCGCTCAAAGTTGTGTATCGTATTCAGTGAAATTACCGCATTGAAGCTGTTGTCGGGGAACGGCAATTTGTCGGCGCTGCCCAGATGCAGCCTGCCGGCCACTTCGCGCTCGCAGTGCATCAGTGCGTACTCGGAAATGTCGAGCCCGAACGCTTCCAGTCCAGGGCACACCTTCATCAGGTCCTTGACCAAAAACCCCTTCGCGCAACCCACATCCAGCACCCGGTCACCCGGCTTAAGACCGAAATGACGAATGAAGTCTTCGGCCACCGGCATCCAGCGCCCATCGTAGCGATAGCCGCCGTAACCTACTTCGCGCGGCCCGTCGAAATATTGCTGCCCGTACTGCCGCGAAATGGCAATATTTTCCGCAGTCTGCGCTTCCTTGCGTTTTTCGATATTGCGTTTGATGGTTGGCAAACGCGCCAGCAGATTAACCTCAGCCACGGAAACTCTCCTTAGTGCCTGGCCCTGGCGCGAGCCAGGCCCGCAGCCAATGGCGTAAAGCGAAACTCAGGAAACGCTTTATGACAATTCGTAATGTCAAAAAACCGGTGCAGCAGATGCGGCCGAGGGCCGGGCCGCGGCACGCTTGTTACCGTGCCGCCGTGCAGTTGCGCCACGATCTGCGCGATGTCGCTGAAGGACGTTGAAACACCCGTCACCGCGTTTAAAGCGCCATGGCTCCTGTGCGTGAGCATCAGAGCCGCAAGCGCAGCCACATCCTCCACAGCGATGTGATCGCGGCACTCTTCGCCTTCGCCGAATATTGAAATGGGCTCATCCTTATCCGCTTGCCGGCGAAAGCGATTGGGGCCATAGCCGCCATGCGGATCAGCCGCGCCGTAGATGAGCGTTGGACGCAGGCAGGCGAGCGGCGCTGCGGTCGCGCTCTTTAACATCAGCTCGCGCGCGGCGTGCATCATGCCGTGCAAGGTGGACGGCGCGCACGCGGAGGACTCGGTAACCGGATTTGCCTCGTCGGTATACACAGCGTCCGAACTGATATACAGCAGATGCGCTATCGGTGCTTGCGACAGCGCCGCACACACGGCTTCCGCCATCGCGAGGTTTTGCATCAGCATCGGCACGGTCTTAACCGGCGCGATCGCCGATACCATCACCACGCTGTCGTCAGGCCGCAGCAGGTGCGCCAATTTTTCAGCCGCGCCGCCGGCCAGCAGATCAAGTTCCTTGCGCGTTAACGCGAGCACGTTGACCGCTGCGGACAACAACGCTTTGCGGATGGCGCCCCCGACAAACCCGCCGGCGCCGATGATGACCACTCTGCCAGGGTTTTTTGGGGTTGGATTTTCGTGTGTCAGCATTTGATGACGAATTTTACCCTGATTAACAAGGGCTTCGCGCGGTTGGTTGGGTGCGGATCGTGCGTCCAATGCAACGCAGTGTAAACATTAGACTGAAGTTCCTGATGCCGGAAACGTGTTTGCTGTTGAGTTTCACGAGGGAGAACGCGGTAAACGGGGCGTAAATCGGGGCGCTAAATGTAGCCATGTACGGGCTTGTACTTCCTGAGTGGTTGCGGTACGATGCCCGCCCATGCACATC
>CAMBCF010000069.1 GCA_945864585.1 Bordetella parapertussis
AGCATGGGTAGTTCCTCAAAACAGGTTAAACCACAGATAAACACTGATGAACACAAATGACCCCTAATACTTCGGTTCCATCTGTATCCATCTGTGTTTATCTGTGGTGAAAAAGTTTTTTATGGTTGTGATTTTCAGTGGTTTTCGCCCACCTTAAAGCTGGCCTTGTCCTGCTCGTCCAACTGTGCGATCAAGCCTGTTTCCCACGCCAGATATTGCTTCATCGCCTCGCGATTGCCCAAGTGTCGATCGTGCACGAAAAACAGATAGTCGATGCACTCGGCGTCCGCCGGTGTTTGCGGCGAGGCCTCCAGCGTGTAGCCCGCGCTGGTCCATGTCGCGAGTCCGCCTTCGAGCAGCTGCACATTGGTGACGCCTGCTTCCGCGAGGTCGATGGCGGCGGCCTGCGCTAGATCCGTGTCACGCGTGATCAACACCACGTTCTTCGCGCTTGCGGCGTCTTTCACAATACGCGAGCGGATGCTCCAGCGGCTGCCCGGCACATGCTGCTTGCGGTAATTCATGCTGGGGCCGAGATAGAAAGCGCTGCACGATCCGGCGGCGAGCGCCTGCTTTAATTCGGCCGCGGAAATTTTCGGCAACGCAGGCAGAGAGGCTTTCGCGGGCACGGGCAATTGCAGGCCCGAATTCACACCGCTTTCAAGCACATAAACATCGCAGCCGAGTTGTTTCAACCACGCAGCGACCACCGGCGCGCGCACGCCTTCGCCGTCTGCCAGCACGATGCGCGCGTTACGCACGCCCACCCATTGATCGGTGGCCTGCACCAGTTGGCCACCCGGGGCGTGGGCCGCGCCCGGCAGTGACCCCGCCTGAAATTCCTCCGCGGTGCGCACGTCGAGCACGGACAGCGAACGACTGGTGTCAGAAAGCCAGCCTTCAACCTGTTTTGCGGTGACGGTCTGCACCTTGAAGCGCGCCAGCAATTTCTTGGCACTGGATTGCAGAACGGGCAACGCGGCGGCGTTAATTTTGTCGGGATACTTGCGTGTCGCGCCGCGTTCCAGTTCAAAGTCGGCCAGCACCCAGCCCTGCGTGCCGTTTTCCAGCGCATATACCGGATTTTCGATGCCGAAATTAAGCAGCGTTTGCGCACCCATGATTGAGCGCGTGCGTCCGGCGCAATTGACGATGATTTTGGTCTTTGGGTTTTTGACGATCTCGCTGATGCGATAAGGCAGTTCCGCGTTGGGGCAGCAAATGCCGCCGGGGATATTCATCTTGTTGTATTCGGCGTAGGGCCGGCCATCAACGATAATGAAATCCTCGTTGCGCTGCTGCATCTGCGCGAGTTCGGTGACGGTGATGCGCGGCGTGTCGTACACATGCTCGACCAACTCGCCGAACAGTTTGCTCGGCACGTTAACGCCCTTGAAAATCGCGTAACCCGCCGCAGCCCACGCCGGATTGCCGCCGGCGAGCACCGATACATCGCTATAGCCGATTGCGGCGAGCCGCTTCACGCCGCGTTCCGCCACGCCATCGCCGTCGTCGCACAACACGATGCGCGCACTCTTGCGCGGCACCAGTGTGGTTATGCCGAGTTCGAGCCGGCTATAGGGCATGGGTGTAGCGAACAGCAAATGGCCTTCGCCGAACTGGCCGTCTTCACGCACGTCGAGCAGCGCAATTTCGCCGCTGTCGTGCAGCATGTTTTTAAGATTACCGGGGGTTACTGTTTGGGCAGTCATCGGAATTTTCTGTAAAAGAGATGATTGTAAGATTATAGCGCTGTGACGTCCTATTGATTGGGAGCACAACGCAAGCAACGCCGGCTCTATAATTGGCGGTAATCCATTCCGCCGTCCAAAGGAGCTGTTTCATGATTGTAATTTTTCGCGGCGCTGCTGCTGTCGCGGGTGTGACTGCGCTGGCGCTTGCCGCTGACGTTGCGGCTCAGGTGCAAAACTATCCACTGCGGCCGATCCGTTACGTCGTCGCATTCGCGCCTGGTGGCCTCAATGATATTCTTGCCCGTATTGTTGGGCAAAAGTTGACGGAGAGCTGGGGGCAGCCGGTGATCATCGACAATCGCCCTGGCGCCGGCGGCAATCTCGGTACGGAGCTGGTGGCGAAAGCGGCGCCCGACGGTTATACCATCCTGAATATCAGTACCGCGCAGGTGATCTCTCAATCACTCTACTCAAAACTCGGTTACAGCCTTGAACGTGACCTGGCGCCGGTGGTGCTGCTGGCCTACACGCCGCTGGTGGTGACGGTGCACAACGGCATCGCGGCAAAAAGCGTGCGGGATCTGGTGGCCGTGGCAAAAAGCATGAAGCTGGTCAATGCGTCCGGCGGCCACGGCACCATCAGCCATCTTTCGGGGGAAATGTTGAAACGCGCGGTGGGCTTTGACGCCACGCACGTGCCGTACAAGGGCAATGGGCCGGCGATCCCTGACATGATGAGCGGTCAGGCGCACTTGCTGATCAATGGTATTCCCGATCTGCTGCCCGCGATCAAGTCGGGCCGTGTGCGCGCGATAGCGATGATGGCTGAGAAGCGGCACGCGTTCCTGCCGGATGTTTCAACCATGGCGGACCAGGGTTACAAGGATTTTGTGCTCGGCAACTGGGTGGGCATCGTGATGCCCACCGGCACGCCGAAGCCGATCATCGACAAGATGTACACAGAAGTCGCGCGGCTGATGAAACTGCCTGAAGTGGCCGAGAAGATTGTGCAGCAGGGCTTCGACCCGGCAGTCAGCTCGCCTGATGAATTCGGCAAGCGCATCAAGGTGGAAACAGCGCGCTTTGCGAAGGCCGTTAAGGAGTCGGGCGCGCGGGTGGATTGATAGTGGCGTCTCAGGCCGGCAGACTGGCGTGCCGCGCCTCTTGTTCGAGATAACTATTCCGGTAGAGGGTGGTAGCCCGCTCATGGGTGGCGATACTCTGTACATCCAGTTCGGCCTGCGGCGGTTCGACGCGCTCGAAATGGTTATAGCGGTCAACGCCGCGCACCAGCATTGCTGCCGGCTTGATGGATCCCACCGGGCGCACAGATGCCGGTAGGAAATTAAATCCCATTCCGATGCGGCGATGATTCGCGGTATTCGGGCCGGAGCGGTGTGCGCACAGGCCGTGGTGCATGGAAAACGATCCGGCTGCAAGCGGCATCGCCACCGGTGTGCCTTCATCCAGCGGCTCGGTGATCACCTGACTGGCGCGGTTAACGCTGTTCTTGACGACACGAGACAGGTGGCTTAACTGCCGCGGCTTGCCACGGAACGAAAGCGCATCCATGCAGCCGGCGGCTTCATTGGCTTCTGACAGCGCAACCCATACCGTGAGCGTCTCTTTGGGTTCGAGGCCGAAATAGGTTGAGTCCTGGTGCCAGGCGGCAATGGTGGGCGAGCAGGGTTCCTTGATGAAGAATGTACCGGTGAAAATCAGAATATCCGGGCCCAGCAGGTCTTCGACCACATCGAGGATGCGTGGGTCGCGCGCGAGTTTCGCCGCCCACGGCAAGGTCAGGTAAGGCATGGTGCGCCACTTTAGTTCCTCGGTTGCGTTGACCGGCGCACCCAGCCATTTCTCCAGGCGCTCCAGTCCGTCACGGCAGGTCTTAAGTTCCGCCGCGTCGAGCAGCGGAAACGGCGACAGGAATCCGTCATGCCGCCAGCGGGCGATCTGTTGCGGACTTAGCGCGCTCATGAGCGAGTTCTTTGCTACTCAACCTGTCACGTCCACTTCAAGCGTTCAGAATTTGTAGGCTTGACGCACCAGCAATTTCCACGCCCCGCCCTGTTTTTGCCAGACCATCATCGCATGCATGCTGGAAGTGCCGGGCTTGCCTTCACGCTCGTTTTCGCCCGCCATGATATGGCGCGAGACCGCAGTGTCGCCACTGATGGTGTTGCTTTGATTCGCGCCGTAGATTGATTTCCACTTTGTTTTTGGATCCATGACATTGGCAATGAACTGCGCTTTGTCTTCTATTCTGCCGGACGAGTGGCCGTAGGTCACATCCTGCGTGAGCAGTGGCTCAAAGGCGGCGGCGTTTTTGTCGCAGATGGCGTTGTAAAACTTTTCTATGGCTTGCGTCAGTGCGGCACTGTCGTTTGCGTTACTCATGGTGACTTTCCTTTGTCAAATCATCGATCACAAACGATAGGCTTGGCGCCCATACAGCCGCCACGTGTCACCTTCCTTGGCCCACACCAGCAGCACGCCGATTTTGGTGGTGTTGGTTTTTCCATCCAATTCGCTGATGCCGTTGTAGGTATTGCGCACGATGGCACTATTGCCGGTGACCTTGACGGTTTGATCGGTAAACGTGAGTGATTTCATTACCGACTTATTCGCCAGAGCCGCGGTGATGAATTCCTTTTTGTTTTCGATGCGCCCCGCCGAATGGCCGTAGCTGACATTTTCCGATATCAGCGCTTCGAACCCCTTGACGTCGCGGGCGAACATGGCTTGGCGCAAGGACTCGACTGCTTGCGCTACAGCGGCCTCTTCGCCGGACTGCGCGTAGACCGTCGGCATAGCGGTGAACAAGGTTAAAAACAGGATCGATAAGGACAAGAATTTTGTACGCATAACATCCTCCATTGGGGCGTGATTTCGGGAATCGCTCGATCGTGATGTGAACGCGGCTGCGCTGATCGATCACGGATACTGTATCACAGCGCACTGCTGGTGTTGAGCGCGCCGCGCGTACGGCGTGGGACAGGGCGGCCCAGCGTCAGGTTTCAGCTATTTGCGCTGTGCGGAGAATCCGCCGAGCAGCGCGGCGACAGGACGCACAGCGCCGCGGCGGGGTGGTTCAGGCGGCTTGTCCGGAATCACGGCGTCGGCGCCGCCCGGCTCGTAAGGCTTGCTGAAATCGAAACCGCCGGCTGCGATTTTCGGGGCGGGCGTGTGCGGCGCCCGCGAACGGATCGGCCGATCACCACGTATGTTCTGCAGATCGGCATCGCGTTGCGGGCGGTCTTTACGATCCAGGCGATCGAGACGCAGGCGCTCATCTAGGCCATCCAGCGGCACGCGCTCAATCGTGCGTTTGAGCAATTTTTCGATGTCAATCAACATCCTGGATTCATCGTGACATACCAGTGAAATCGCTTCGCCCGGCAGACCGGCGCGGCCGGTGCGCCCGATGCGATGCACGTAGTCTTCGGGCACATACGGTAATTCGAAGTTGATAACGAACGGCAATTCTTCAATATCAAGGCCGCGTGCGGCGATATCGGTGGCGACCAGCACGGTGGCACGGCCTTCCTTGAAATCCGACAGCGCCTGCTCACGCTCGGCCTGCGTGCGGTCGCTGTGGATGGCGGTGGCTTTGATGCCGTCGCGCTCCAGCTCGCGTGCGAGCTTGTTGCAGTCTTTTTTCATGCGCAGAAACACCAGCACTTGCGTCATGTTGCGCGTGCGTATGAGATTGGCGAGCAGCGTGCGTTTGCGTTCAGCGGCGACTTCGTACACCTGATGCGACACCAGTTCCGCCGGCGCGTTGCGGCGCGCCACTTCGATCGACAGCGGGTTGCGCAGCATCTGGTTGGCGAGCCGCTTGATGTCGTCGGAAAAAGTGGCCGAGAACAACAAGCTTTGGCGCTGCGCCGGAATCAGCGCAATGATGCGTTTAAGATCGGGCAGGAAACCCATGTCGAGCATGCGATCCGCTTCGTCGAGCACGAGAATCTGCACTTGCGACAGATTGACGGTTTTCTGCTGCACGTGGTCGAGCAGGCGTCCCGGTGTCGCCACCAGAATTTCCACGCCCGCCATCAGCGCCTGTGTTTGCGGTTTCATGTCCACGCCGCCGTAGACTACCGTCGAGCGCAGCGGCAGATATTTACCGTAGCCCTGCACCGATTCATGCACCTGCGCCGCGAGCTCGCGCGTGGGTGTGAGCACCAGCGCGCGCACCGGATGACGCGCCGGCGAGGGACTGTTGCTGGCGTGAGGTGCGAGTATTTGCAGCAGCGGCAGGGTGAAGCCCGCGGTCTTGCCAGTGCCGGTCTGCGCACAGCCCATGAGGTCGCTGCCGGCTAGCACGGCAGGTATGGCCTGCACCTGTATAGGCGTGGCTTCGGTATAGCCCTGATCCGCAACAGCGCGCTGCAGTTCCGGTAGGAGATTAAGCGTCGCGAAAGACATCAGGCAGACCCAGCCAACATCGGCACTATGGCAAGGTGCCAGGCGACTGCCCGGCCAAGGGCGCGGAGAGCCAAGGGTGCGTGGGATGCGGCGGAACGCGTGCTACGAGGGTATGAATTCACAGCCGCTGAGTATAGCGCAATGCAGCAATTCGCGCTATCAGCCGCATAATTTGTTTAAAATATTCATAAATCTGGTAGATTGCGGAGCATTGACGGAAATGGCATGTGAGTGCATTGGATTGAAAATGAACCAGATCGTCGTCGACCCTACGCTTTTCCCGGCGCAACGCAGCACGTTGCCCCTGGTGCTGACGCTCGACACCCACGGCGTGCCGCACCGCTGGATCACCTGGCAGCACGCGTGTTTTTATTACGCCAAGGATCAGGTGGCATGGACACTCGGTGAACATGCCTTCACCGTGTTCGGCGGCACCAACCGCATGACCGGCGAGCGCTCTGAAATCACCGCCAGCAGCATCATCGCGGTCAAGGGCAAGGCGATGGCGATGAAGTCGTTTAATCAGGTGCCGCCGCTGAACAATCGCGAACTGTTTCACCGCGACCGGCAGATTTGCGCGTACTGTGCGGATTCATTTCCGGGCGCCAAACTCACGCGCGACCACATCAAGCCGTTTTCCAAAGGCGGCAGAGATAGCTGGATGAACGTGGTTACCGCCTGCCGCGCCTGCAACGAACGTAAAAGCGATCGCACACCCGAAGGCGCGGGCATGGAATTGGTTTACCTGCCGTACGTGCCGAACCGCGCCGAGTACTTGATTTTGACCAATCGCCGCATACTCGCGGATCAAATGGAGTTTCTGGCGCAGCATGTGCCGGCGCAGAGCCGTTTGCATCAACGGGTGGCTTGATGCACCACTCCGTCATACTGGCGAAAGCCAGTATCCAGTTCGTTCGTAAGCGCGAAGCGCTAATTATTTAGATCCTTCGGATCGGTCACGCACTGGATACTGGCGTTCGCTAGTATGACGGTGGTGGTTTTAGTGCCGCGTGCTTAGCTGCACGGCAACGCCAGCGCCTGCAACACTTCGCCCGTAGCTACCGTCGCACCGCCATCGACAGATCGCGCGTTTCTGCTATGATGCAGCCCTCGTAATCTAACTATCTGTTTTTATTAAGTATTTTCTATATGCTGGATGTTGATTTACACAGCCATTCCACCCATTCCGACGGACTGTTGACGCCCGCCGAAGTGGTGACGCGCGCGTTTGCGCGAGGCGTAAAAGTGTATGCGCTAACCGATCACGACGAATTAAGCGGTCTCGCCGAAGCGCGCCAAGAGGCCGAAGCACGCGGCATGAAGTTTATTTCAGGCGTGGAAATTTCGGTATCGTGGGCAACAGCAACGCTGCACATCGTGGGTCTGAATTTCGATCCGCGACACACGGAAATTGCCGAGGGCTTGCAGCGCGTGCGGGCGGGTCGTCATGCGCGTGCCGAACGGATCGCCGCGGATCTGGAGCGCGCGGGCATCGAAGGCGCGCTCGCAGGGGCGCAGGGGTACGCGCGCAATGCGGATTTGCTGAGCCGCACGCATTTTGCGCGGTACCTGGTTGAGCGCGGTTATGTGAAAGATACCAACGCCGCGTTCAAGCGTTATCTCACCGCAGGCAAACCGGGTTACGTTGAGCATCAATGGGCGACCCTGCCGCAGGCTGTGCGCTGGATCAACGCGGCCGGCGGCGCAGCGGTGATCGCACATCCCGGGCGCTATAAATTAAACAACCGTGAGCGTGAGGCCCTGCTCGGCGAGTTTCGCGATCTGGGGGGAGCAGGTGTAGAGGTCGTCACCGGCAGTCATACCGCCGATCAATATGCAACGTGGGCGCGTTATGCGCAACGTCACGGCTTGAAGGCTTCGGCGGGATCGGATTTTCACGGGCCGGGTGAGAGCTATCTTGATTTGGGCAAATTGCCGGATTTGCCTTATGGCTTAGTGTCGGTGTGGGATGGTTTTTGATTCAAACTGCTATGTCCCAATACTTCACCATCCACCCTATCGATCCTCAACCGCGACTTATCCGTCAGGCGGCGGAAATCGTGCGCACGGGCGGCGTGATCATTTATCCGACCGATTCGTGTTACGCGCTCGGCTGTCATATCGGTGACAAGGCGGCGATGGCGCGTATGCGAACCATTCGACAGGTGGACGAACGCCACCATTTTTCGCTGGTGTGCCGCGATTTGTCGGAGATAGCCACCTATGCCAAAGTTGATAACCGCCAGTACCGCATGCTGAAGGCTGCGACGCCAGGCTGTTACGCGTTTATTCTCGAAGCCACGCGTGAAGTGCCCAAGCGCTTGCAGCATCCTAGCCGGCGCACCATTGGTGTACGCATTCCCGATCATCCGGTGGTGCGCGCGTTGCTGGCGGAACTCAACGAGCCGCTACTGTCATCCACACTGACACTGCCCGGTGACGATGTGCCGCTCAACGACCCGGAAGAATTTCGCGAGCGGCTCGAACATCAGGTCGATCTGATACTCGATGCGGGTTCGTGCGGCGTTGAGCCCACGACCATTGTGAATCTCACCGGCCCCGAGCCGATGATCACGCGCGTGGGCAAGGGCGATACGGCGCTGTTCGGGGTTTCAAGTGCAGGACTGAGGAGTGAGGACTGAAAACGAGGAATTGAGGGCGCTTCGCGGCTTGCGCTACACTAGTCCTTGCCGGTTCGCGGCTGTCTGCCCAATCAATGAATGAATATCAAATAAAAACAAATAGTTACGGCGCATTCGCGGCCGTGACCACGTTACCAATAAGGCGCGCATGGAATTAAATGTGATTCAGGTGATCGCGATTTACGCGATCCCCGTCATCTTTGCGATTACTTTGCACGAGGCCGCACACGCCTATGCCGCCAAATATTTTGGCGACCTCACGGCGTATTCGCAGGGGCGCGTGAGCTTGAACCCGATACGCCACATTGACCCCATCGGCACGGTGGCATTGCCGCTGGTGATGCTGGCAGTTAGCAAATTATTCGGCGGCGGATTCATATTCGGCTGGGCCAAACCGGTGCCGGTGAATTTCGGCAACCTGCGCCACCCCAAGCGCGACATGCTGTGGGTAGCGGCGGCGGGGCCGGGCGCCAATCTGGTGATGGCGATTTTCTGGGTGCTGATGGTGAAGCTGAGTTTCGCGGACGCCGTGGGTTCGCTGCCGTTCGCATTGCCGCTGGCGCTGATGGGTGCGGCGGGCGTGATGGTGAACGTGATTTTCATGGTGCTGAATCTGCTGCCGATTCCACCGCTCGACGGCGGCCGCATCGTGGTGAGCCTGCTGCCGCATCGACAGGCGTATCAGTTCTCGCGCATCGAACCCTATGGTATTTTCATCATTCTCGCGTTGATGTTCACCCATGTGCTGGATGCGGTGTTGTGGCCGCTGGTGACGATTGCCATTCAGGGTATCGCTGCACTGGCGGATATTTCGGTGCTCGACCTTTATAAACTTTTGAAGCTTTTGTCCAAATAAGATGATGTTTTCAAACCGCGTACTTTCCGGCATGCGCCCCACCGGCGCGCTGCATTTAGGCCACTATCACGGCGTGCTCAAAAACTGGGTGCGCCTGCAACACGAATTCGAGTGCCTTTATTTTGTCGCCGACTGGCACGCGCTGACCACGCACTACGATGATCCCAGCCATATCGCGCAACACGTGTGGGACATGGTGATCGACTGGCTCGCTGCCGGCGTTGATCCGGCGCATGCGACACTATTCATTCAATCGCGTGTGCCGGAGCACGCCGAACTGCATTTGCTGTTGTCGATGATTACCCCGCTGGGCTGGCTGGAACGCGTGCCGACCTATAAAGATCAGCAGGAAAAACTCGCCGAGAAAGATCTCGCGACCTACGGCTTTCTGGGCTATCCGCTGCTGCAAAGCGCCGACATTCTGATTTACCGCGCCAACCGCGTGCCGGTGGGCGAGGATCAGGTCCCGCATGTCGAAATCACGCGGGAAATCGCACGCCGCTTCAACCACGTGTTCGGCAAAGAAACCGGCTTTGCGGAAAAAGCCGAAGCCGCCATCAAGAAACTCGGTTCGCGGCGCGCAAAAGTCTATCGTCAGCATCGCTCGCTGTACCTCGAAAAGGGCGACACCGAAGCGCTGGCAGCCGCGCGCGAACTGCTCAATGAAACGCAGAATCTGACGATGGGCGACCGCGAGCGGCTGTTTGGCTATATCGAAGGCGGCGGCAAAGTGATCCTCACCGAGCCGCAGGCGCTGCTCACCGAGGCGTCGAAAATGCCCGGTCTTGACGGGCAAAAAATGTCCAAGTCGTACAACAACACCATTGCGTTGCGCGAGGACGCCGACAGCGTCACTAAAAAAATCCGCACCATGCCCACCGACCCCGCGCGCGTGAAGCGCACCGATCCCGGTGATCCGGAAAAATGCCCGGTGTGGCAGTTGCATCTGGTGTATTCGGACGACACGAAAAAGCAATGGGTGCAGCAGGGGTGCCGCAGTGCAGGTATCGGCTGCCTTGAGTGCAAGCAGCCGGTGATCGATGCGGTGATCGCCGAGCAGCATCCCATGCGCGAGCGGGCGCAGCGCTATCTGGATGATCCGACGTTGGTACGTAACATTGTCGCCGATGGCTGTGAGAAGGCGCGCAAGATGGCACAGGAGACGTTGCGGGATGTGCGCGAGGTTATGGGGTTGGGGTATAGTTAGGTGGTATGTTTTGCGCCCAATGTATGGCTCATGGCGCCATGGCTACTGCAAAGTAGTGTCGCGTAATCGATGCATGATAATTGCAATCTTTGGGGACATACGTGCCTAAGGCTCCAAGTCCGAGCTAAACGCGAGCGAGGTGCAATCGGTAGCACCGGATGTTTCTGAACGCGCACCACCGCTTACATTAAAATCAAATACGCCGGGGGCAGCCCGGCGGCTGGTTACTTTCTTTTGAACGACCAAAAGAAAGTAACCAAAGAAAAGGCCGCCCCCGGTTCGCCGACCCCTTCCTGCGCTACTCGCCACGCCGGGCGGCTGCGGAAATCGCCCTCGCATAACCCAACGGCGCGAGGACTCAGACAGTCCTCGCCGAATTCCCCGGCGCGGCTGCGTTGCTCGGCGGCTCTCAGGGGAATTCAACTGCGTCGCGGGGTCGAGTGTGTCTCGCTTGGCGAACCTACGCAGGTATTTTCCGCCTAACTAAAAACCCTTCCCAATCAACCGTTTAATCAACCTATTGCGTTCTATTAAAGCAGTAAACACTATATGTTGTGGGTTTTGTGGCGAAATGGGGTAAAATCTTGCATGCGAATTGAACTGGGCGTGACTAAGGTTAAAATGTTGTATAAAAACATATACTTATACGTTTTTTCTGTACGCGAAAGCAGAGCGCTGTGAGCGCCGTTATGGATTCGTCCATGCCTGAGCCGATGGTGCCGCTGGACGCGCCCGCCGAGCACATTGCCAAGGTCTACGGCGAGCCGATGCTGGAGATGCCGCATGACCTCTACATCCCGCCGGACGCGCTGGAGGTTTTTCTTGAGCAATTCGAGGGGCCGATGGATTTGCTGCTGTACCTGATTCGCAAACAGAATATCAGCGTTCTCGATATTCCAATGGCGAAGCTGACGCGGCAATATCTTGAATACGTCGAGCTGATGCGCACCAAGCAGCTTGAGCTGGCGGCGGAGTATCTGCTGATGGCGGCGATGCTGATCGAGATCAAGTCGCGCATGTTGCTGCCGCGTCCGTCGGGCATTACGCTGGAAGAGGATCCGCGCGCGGAGTTGGTGCGCCGCCTGCTCGAATACGAGCAGATGAAAAAGGGCGCGCAGTACCTTGGTGAAATTCCGGTTGCCGGGCGCGATTACATGCCGGCGAATGTGCTGTTCGAGCGCGATGTAATGATTCCGCCGGATGTATCGCCCATCGATCTGAAGCTGGCGTGGCTGACGATATTAAATCGCGCCAAGCTCAACAGTCATCACAAAATCACGCGCGAGCAGTTGTCGGTGCGCGCGCACATGACGCGCATTTTGCGGCGTCTGCAGGATGCGGAGTTTGTGGAATTCACGCAGCTTTTTACCGCGATGGAAGGGTTGCCGGTACTGGTGGTGACGTTCATCGCCCTGCTTGAACTCGCGCGCGAATCGCTGGTGCAGATTACGCAGCAAAAGGCCTACGCACCGATCTATGTCAAGCTGGGCAGTGCCGTAGCGGAGGTGTAGCCATGAGTGAAAAAACACAACAAACTGTTGCCCAAGAGGTTATCGAAGCTGCGGGGCCAACCGAGGCGTTGTATGAAACGCCGGCGGATGCCGCGGATATAGATGCGCCAGACGCGCCGGAAGCGTTTGTTGACGCCGCCGCGCTGGATATCGATCTGATCAAGCGAGTGCTGGAAACCGCGCTGCTCACCAGTGCGGAGCCGCTTTCGCTCAACGAAATGAAGCGCATGTTCCCGCGCGGTGAAACCAACAACGAACTAGTGCGCAAACTGCTAAACGAAATTCGCGTGTCGTGGGAAGGACGCGGTGTGGAATTGGTGAATGTGGCGTCGGGCTGGCGCTTTCGCTCGAAGCCCGAGTTGCAGCGTTACCTGGATAAATTAAATCCGCTGAAAGCGCCCAAGTATTCGCGCGCGGTGATGGAAACGCTGGCGATTATTGCGTACCGCCAGCCGGTGACGCGCGGCGACATCGAAGACATTCGCGGGGTGGTGGTCAGCAGCAACATCATCAAATCACTCGAAGCGCGCGGCTGGATCGATGTGATCGGCCATCGCGAAGTGCCGGGGCGTCCGGCGATTTACGCCACCACCAGGCAGTTTCTTGATGATCTGAGTTTGCGCTCGCTGGAAGAACTGCCGCTGCTGGATGATCTGGGCGCGCTAGTGGATTCCAGCGGCGCCGCGCAATTGGAGATGAACATGCCAGAGCGCCGTGGCGCGTCGTCACTTTCAGCGGGTGAAGGCCTGATGGATGACGATCTGGACGACGAGTTGCCTGATGCCGTGGTCGCCACCGCGGATGAAACACCGCCGCCCTCGCAGTTGCATTGAGTCGCGAACAGCGGTTACACGGCGCCTTCGGGTAGCTGCCAACTTCCGCCAGCCGTGATCGCCGTCCTGCGCTATCTGCGCCACTGGTTCGACCAAAACATAGTCGAATTGCTTCGCGCATTCCGGCTTTCGTATCTGCCGCCGTTGATGGTTTACATGGCCGCGGGTATTTCGGGGCTGACGGCGATTGTAGGCACGTTTTTCGTCAAGGATCACCTCGACCTTTCAGCGGAATTTCTCGCCGCGCTCGGCTTTTGGGCGGGCATACCGTATGTCATCAAAATGCCGATCGGCCACATCGTTGATCTGACCTGGCGCTGGAAAGGCTGGCTGGTTTACCTCGGCGCGAGCTTGATCGCGGCGAGCTTACTCATTATGGTTGGCGTGATCGGCCATCGCGAGGCGATGGCTGCGATGATGCCGGTCAAGGCGTGGTTCGTGCTGGCGACACTGCTCTCGCCGATAGGCTATGTGATTCAGGACGTAGTGGCCGATGCGATGACCGTGGAGGCGGTGCCCAGGCTTGATGAAACGGGCCTACCCATCGCCGAAGCGCAACAAAAACTCATGCACACGACGATGCAGACGCTGGGGCGTGTGGCCATTATCGGCGGCACGGTGCTGGTGGCGTTCGTTAATATCCTCGTGTTTGCCGACAGCGAAGGCCTGTCAAAAGCCGCCAAGGCGGCGATTTATATCGAGCTTTATGAATGGGCGCTGATCATTCCCGTGGTGTCGGTGCTCGGCGTCGTGCTCGCGTCCGTGCTGCGCGCGCGCGAACGGCGTCGCTTGCGCGCTGCTGGCACGAGCGCAGAGGCGATACGCGCCGCGCTCGATGACCACGCGGACAAGACCGCGCCGAACTGGTGGATCCTCGGCGGCAGTCTCGCCTTCGTGGCGTTTACCCTGCTGATGGGATTCAGCGACGTCCAGTTGAAGCAGGAGATCGTGTTTGCGGGTTCGATGGTGATATTGATATTCCTGATCGCGCGCCTTACACGCGAACTGGCGCCGGATTTGCGCGCTACGCTGGTCGGTACCGCGGTGGTGATATTTGTTTTTCGCGCGGTACCCGATGCCGGTCCCGGCGTGTCGTGGTGGATGATCGACGTGCTGCGTTTTGACGAGCAGTTCCTCTCCACACTGGGGTTGATCGGCAACGTGCTGACATTGTTCGGTATCTTTGTATTCCGGCGCTTCATGGCCGATCATTCGATAGCCTATGTGGTGGGGTTCCTCGCAATATGCTCGACCGTGCTGTCGCTGCCGACCATCGGCATGTACTACGGCCTGCACGAGTGGACAGCCGCGCTGACGGACGGCGCAATCGGCGCGCGCACCATCGCGCTGGTGGATACTTCGCTCGCGTCGCCGCTGGGACAAGTGGCGATGATCCCGATGCTGGCGTGGATCGCGCGCTCGGCGCCGGCGAATCTGAAGGCGACCTACTTTGCTGTGATGGCTTCATTCACCAACCTCGCGCTGTCGGCAGCACAGCTCGGCACCAAATATTTGAACCAGCTCTACACCGTTGAGCGTGAAGTACGCACCCCCGGCGGCGTGGTAACGGTAGCGCAGGACTATAGCCAGTTGGGTGATCTGCTGATCATCGGCATGGTGATCGCGCTGGCGATGCCGTTCGCGGCGATAGTGTTCGCGCGGGTGACGCGGTTCAAGAGCGCGTAGCGTGCGCCATGCGCACGGGTCGGCTGAGCGTGCGCACGACGCACGCTACGGGCTAATCCGACTTGACAGGGTGTCCTTAAACAAGCCTGAACATCAGCACGCCAGCCACCGTGACCGCTATCCCGATTAATTCAAGCGCGGTGATTTTTTCGTGGAAATAGAGCCACGAGATTGCCAACGTGAACACCGCTTCGATTTGGCCAACAGCGCGGACGTAAGATGCATTCTGCAGCGCGAAAGCCGAAAACCAGCCTATCGAGCCGAGGGCACTGGTGATGCCGATGAAACTGGCGATGCCGCGCAGTGGCCACATTTGTCTGAATACCTGCGGTTCCTTTGCCGCGAGCCAGATGCCGAGGCAAACGGTTTGCAGCCCCGTCACCAGCACTACTGTCCACCCGGCGCGCCACAAAAAATGATGTTGCGCGCCGAGCACAAGCATTGCTTCGCGCAGGAAAAGATACGACAGCGTGAACAACAGCGCGCACATCAGGGCGACCGCGGTGGCGCGTCCGAAAATGAGGCTCGACAACGTGTCGCCGCTGGCGCGGAAGGCCGCGGTGCCCGTCTTGCCTACCAGCATCAGGATGACGCCGCAGAACACCACCAGCAGCGCTGCCCAGCCCAGTGGCGTCAGTTGCTCCGAGAATAGTACCGTGCCGATGAATGCTGTCATGATGACGTCGGTCTTGGTCAGCATGGTGCCGACGACAAAGTTCTTCAGGCGGAACATGTAAATCAGCAATGCCGTCGCCAACACCTGGGTCAGCGCGGCTGCCGCGCTGTACCACAGGAAAGCGGCATCGAATCGGGGAACCCCGAGTCCGCTATAAAACACGGCGGCGCCGAGGAAAATGACCAGCACCGGCATGCCGAACAGCGAGCGCACGTAGGTCGTGCCCATAGTCGAGAGGCTTTGATTGAGTGTCTTTTGCGCAGCCGTGCGCACGGCCTGCATCAGCGCGGCGAAAACCGCGATCGGTATCCAAATCCAGGTGAGTTCCATGACTTCCTTGCAGTGCGATATCTCGATCAAGGCCGGGCACGCGCCGCCTTGCCCATCAGAAGTCAGTCCGCAGGCTCCAGCCGCGCCAGCACGCCGTTGGGTTCGTCAGTCAACAGGTAAATGTAGCCATCCGGCCCTTGCCGCACATCGCGGATGCGGCCCAGCGCATTTTTCAGCAGGCGTTCTTCGCGCACGACTTTTTCACCGTCGAGTTTCAGGCGCACCAGCATTTGATCTTTGAGCGCGCCGACGAAAAGATCGCCGCGCCATTTCGGAAATTTGCTGCCGCTGTAGAACGCCATGCCCGAAGGCGCGATCGAAGGCGCCCAACGGTGCAGCGGCTGCGCCAAGCCATCTTTGGCGGTGCCTTCGCCGATCTTGGTGCCGGTGCCGTAATTGGCGCCGTAGGTGATAATGGGCCAGCCGTAATTGACGCCGGCGCGAATCACATTGATCTCGTCTCCGCCTTGCGGTCCGTGTTCGTGTGTCCACAGCAGGCCGGTTTGCGGATGCAGTGCCGCCCCCTGCATGTTGCGATTGCCCAGGGTGAATTTCTCCGCGCGCCAGCCGGGCCTGCCCACGAATGGGTTGTCTTTGGGCACGCGGCCATCGTCGTGCAGGCGTATTACCGAGCCATTGTGGTCGCCGGGATTTTGCGCGCGCTCCATTTCACCGCGGTCGCCAAGGGTGAGGTAAAGATAACCCTCGCGGTCGAACACAATGCGTGAGCCGAAGTGATAGCCGGTGCGCAGTTTGGGTTCCATGAGAAAAACGACCTGCACGTTGTCCAACTGTTTTCCGCGTAACACGCCGCGCGCCAACTCGGTGCCTATGCCATTGCGATCACCGGCTGAATACGACAAATAGACGATATTGTTTTCAGCGAATTTCGGATGCAACGCCACCTCCATCAAACCTCCTTGGCCGACCGCCGCAACCGCAGGAACGCCGCCAAAAGGCTGTGGTTCGAGTTTAAAATCCTTGCCGATGATGCGCAGGCGCCCGGCACGCTCCGTGACCAGCATGCGTCCATCGGGCAGGAACGCGAGCGACCACGGGTGATTCAAACCTTCAGTCATGGTAACGGTGCGAAATTTGTGTTCCTGCGACGCGTGTGTTTGCGCCCACGCCGCTCCGGCGGCGAGCAAAAAACAACCGGCGGCGCTAACCAGCCAGCTATAAAGTATTCTCATGAGTATTTGTTTTCAAATGTAAAATTATAGTTATCAGGTCGTCAGCCGGCGGTATATATCTGCCACCTTTAGCGGTAAACGTGAGACGTCATCGACCAGCGTCCAGTTCACCGCGCCATACATATGCGGCAGATAGTCGCGCGCTTCGACATCTATCGTAATGCAAAACGGTTTAATCCCCGCGCGATGCGCTTCGAGCAGCGCCTGGCGCGTGTCTTCGATGCCGTATTCGCCGCGATAATTGTCGCTGTAGTCGTCGGGCTTGCCGTCGGAGAGCGTGATCAACAGTTTGGTGCGCGCATCGACGCCTTCCAGCAGCGCGCTGAGATGGCGGATCGCCACGCCCATGCGCGTGTAGTCCTGCGGCGCAACACCCGCGATGCGTTGCTGCACCAATTCCGAGTACGGTTCGTCGAAACGCTTCACGCGAAAAATCTCGCAACGCCTGCGCGTGATGCCCGAAAAGCCGTAAATCGCGTAACGATCACCCAGCACTTCGAGCGCTTCACTCAGCAACACCAGCGCTTCGCGCGCCGCGTCGTTGATCCAGCCTTTGGTGGAGCCGCTCATATCGACCATGAACATCACCGCCAGATTGCGCTCGGCTTTGCGGCGTTTGGTGAATAGCCGCTCGCTGAGTTCGCGGCCGGATTGCATGTCGGCATAACCGGCGATCACGGCATCGAGGTCGATATTGTCGCCGTGTTTCATGCGTTTCAGGAGACGGTCTTCACCGCGCAGCATTTCGAAACTGCGTTTGAGGTGGGTGACCTGCGGTGCGTATTTTTTCAGGGTCGCGTTGACAAAATCAGCGTCGCCCGCGGGCACATCCCGCTCGTGCAGCACGCACCAGTTCTTGCGGTAGTGACGGCGCTGGTAATCCCATTCGTCGTAGTAGAGGGCGTTGTCTTCGGTGCCCAGGTCTGCGGCGTCATCGGCGTCCGGTTTGGGGGCGCTATTACTTGCCGGCGTGAGGTAGTCGCCGGGAATATCGCCTAAATCCTGCACGATTGATTCGAGCAGATTGCACATGGGGCCGGGCAGCGCGAGAGGTTCACCGCCCAAATGCAGTTCGCATTCGCGCTCGCCGTCGGCATTAGTTTTTAGGGAGGCCGCGAAATGGGCTGTCGCATCCCCTGCGCGCCCGTCCGCGCCATTGTCACGGCTGCTCTGCTCATCCCGCAGCGCGGCGAGGGCCGCTTGCAGTTCGGTTTTTTCACGCGCAAGACGTGTGGCACGCGTGGCGGCGGCTTCAAGCGGGCGCAACACGCCCATCCACGCATGGCGTGGCGCTTCGTCGCTGAGTTGCAGCGTGTTTAGCAAGGCGATGCTGTCCTCCACGGTTGCGCCGGACAGGTGTAGCCGCGCGTAGCGCGTGGCGCTATCGATGCTGCTGCCGCGTAGTTCGGCGATGTCGCGTGCGAGTCCCGGTAGCGCGCGGGCGATTTGTGCTTCCAGCCGCACGCACTCCAGGTAATTCAGCCATGCCAGCGCGCGCGCGGGATCGGCGTGGCGTCGAGTCGCACCGTCGAGATCAGCGTTAAAGGTGCCGTAGCGGTTTTGCGCCCACAACAGCGCGCTGATAATTTTGTAGATGAGAAAGTTCTGCGCGCGATTCGCGCCCGCCGCCATGCGCAGCGGCAGGTAGAGCGTTTCGGTATCGGTCCATGCGAGCGGTGCGGTGTCAATTTTCATGCGCCGTCCGGACAGGGCACACACGTAAAGCGCCAGCACGGGCGCGACTTCTTCATAACCAACCGCTGCCTTGGCGCTGACGCGTATTGCAAAACCAGAAAAGTTTTTGAGTACCTCGCTACCTTGATACAGACCTTCGCGGTCATAGGTGTCCAGCGCTTGAATGACCCACGCTTGCGCGGCATCGTCGTCCAGGGCAGTCAGCGCGGCAGGCGCCGCCGAGGCAAATTGATAGGCCAATTCGTAATTGGTGCGGGCGATGACTTCAATCCAGCGCAGCGTGAAATCCTGCTGTTCGCGCGTGGCTGCAACGAGCGCTGTCGCGAGCGGCATCGCGGTGCGGCGTGATGACAACACCGGATTCAGCAGCGCGTCGAGTTGGTCGTCGAGCTCGGCTTCGGTCAGCGGTTTCACGATGTCTCAGGAACTGCTTTTTTGCCACAGATGAACACAGATGAACACAGATAAACCCACGCGCTTTGAATTGGGAGCTTGCAGTAATCTGTGTTCATCTGTGAAATCTGTGGCGAAAGATTTTTGCCTCAAAATATCGACGAAGCCAGCTCATCAATGGCACGCAGCATCTCGGCATCGTCTGTGAGCGCTTCGGCGATGGCGCTGTGGCAGGCGCTGCGCGGCGCAATACCGCGTTGCATCAGTTTCGCGGCATGCACCAGCAACCGTGTTGATGCGCCTTCGTCAAGACCGTTACCCTTGAGGTTGCGTGTCATGTGCGCGAGTTTGAGGAGCTTGCCGGTAAGGGCCGCGTCCAATCCGGATTCGGTGATGACGATTTTGGCTTCGAGCGCCTCAGACGGATACGCAAACTCGATGGCGACAAAGCGCTGGCGCGTGCTCTGCTTGAGTTCTTTCAGCACGCTCTGATAGCCGGGGTTGTACGACATCGCCAGCACGAACGCTTCCGGTGCGCGCAGCAGTTCGCCGTGTTTTTCAATGGGCAATATGCGCCGGTCGTCGGCCAGCGGGTGGATGACCACGGTGGTGTCTTTGCGCGCTTCGACCACTTCGTCGAGATAACAAATGCCGCCGACGCGCACGGCGTGCGCCAGCGGCCCGTCCACCCACACGGTTTCGTTGCTGGTGATGAGATAACGTCCGACCAGATCGCTGGCGGTCAGATCATCGTGGCACGATACCGTGATCAACGGGCGCTGTAATTTCCATGCCATATATTCCATGAGGCGCGTTTTGCCGCAGCCGGTGGGGCCTTTAAGCAGCACCGGAATCTGGCTTGCAGTGGCGGCTTCAAACAGTGCGATTTCGTCGCCGGCCGATTCGTAATACGGCTCGCGCTCGATCAAACGCGCTTCGGGTTGCACGGCTTGGGCGCTTGCGGTGGTCAGTGTGCGCAGCGGATTCAACATAAAAACTTATAGGGCATGGCCGCCATGTTACGCGATTCGCGGGTCGGGAGGCCTGTGTGATCTTGTTGGTGCGTTTTTTGAACAGTGAAAAACGTGCTGTTGCATCCTGTCCAGCGTGCAACCATAACTCGCGACAATGACTAAATTTTTGATTAATAAGTAGTTTTTCGTAGTAGTGCTTTGTTAGACGTACAAATAGCGCAATTTCTGCCTGCCATTTTATGGACTTAGTGGCGCGAGCGTGACCGGATAGGGAAAAATTGGCAGGAATAGTGCTACAATTAAGTGTTTATTAATCAGTCACTAACACCACTTCGGTGGAAAAAGAACGCCGACATGAGGCTTTTCGGAGGATGGAGCAGGGTTGCCTGCATGGGTGCCTTGTTGATGGTAGGTTCGTCAGGCGCAAATGCAGAGTGGTGGCAGAATGTGCTCAGCAAGGATTGGTGGAAAGATCCGTTTGCAGTTGAGAAAAAAACGGCTCCGGCGCCCAATCAGCGCTGGAAATCTGAGCAGCCGCTACCCATGGTGCCCGCGCCCAAGGCGGGCGAGCCGCTAAAATCGGCGGAACCGCTTTCACTGCCTGAACTGACCGAGTACGCTTTGGCGAATAATCCACGCACGCGCCAGGCGTGGTTGGCCGCGCGCGTAGCGGCATCGGCAGTAGGGATTGCCGAGGGCGACGATTTTCCGACTATTAGCGGTGGCATGTCGTTTTTGCGTCAACGCCCGGTATCGGGAACCAGCGGGTTGATATCGCCTTTTATTAACCGCTGGGGACCTTCGATCAGTTTGAGTTACGGCATTTTTGACTTTGGTCTGGGCGACGCGCGCCTGCTTGCGGCTGAAGGCCGCCTGCTTGCGGCCAATCTCGCTCAAAACCGGGTGCTGCAGGAAGTCATGTTTCAGGTGGAGCAGGCGTACTACCAGTTGATCGGCACCGAAGCGCTGACCCGTGTCAACGAACAGGCGCTGAAAAATCTTGAAACCTCGCTGGATGCGGCACGACGCCGTCGTGATTCGGGCGTGGCAACCGTAGCCGATGTCTACCGTTCGGAAACGCAAGTCGCGCAAGCGCGATTGACGCTGACGCGCAGCCGCGGCGAATTCGAGAAGTCGCGCGGCCAATTGGCTTCGGTGGTCGGACTGCCGGTGAACAGTTCGCTGCGCGTGCAGACTTTGTCGGCGCCACCGCAGCCCGATCAGGCTTTGCAATCCATCAACGGTTATCTTGAAACAGTCAAGCTGGTGCGCCCTGATCTGGTAGCAGCGCAGGCGCAGGTCGAGGCGTTCCGCGCGTCCGCGCTGGCAGCCTCGAAAGCCGGATTGCCCAGCATAGAGTTTAGCGCGGGTATGCAGCATTCACGATGGGAACAGCGGGATCTCTTTCGGCCTAATACGCAAACCTATCAAGCGGGCATCAACGTGCGCATTCCGATTTTTTCAGGATTCAAGGATACCTATGCGCAGCGGCAGGCCGAAATGCAGGCGCAACAAGCCGAAGCCGCGCGCGACATACTGTACCGGCAATCGCAGCTGGAAGTGTGGCAGGCATACTATGATTTGCAAACTGTCAGCGGCAGCATTAGCAGCACCGAATCGCTGGTGAAATCGGCCGAGCAGAGCGCGCAGGCGGTGCTGGCGCGTTATCAGGGCGGTTTCGGCACGATACTCGACCTGATTACTGCGCAGCAGGATGAAACCAGCGCCCGCACGCAGCGCGTTCAATCGTATCTGGATTGGTATACCGTGCTTGCGCGTTTGAATCTTGCGGTGGGCGCCAGTGAGGTGATAACAACTAAAACAGAGACTAAGCAATGAATCGATTAATCATGGTGGCGGTGTTTGGCCTGATTGCCGCAGTGGCGGGCGGGGGCTACTGGTACTGGCAGAAATCTGCCGTGCAAGGCGCGGATGCCAATAAGGGAGGCAAGGCGGTTGCGGTAGCCAAGGACGGTAAGGAAGTTCAGGAAACGAAAGGCGGCAAAGACGCCAAAGGTAAAGGCAAGGGGCGCGGCGGGCCGGTTACGGTGCGCGCGACAACCGTCAAACGTCAGGCGATGCCGGTGGTGATTGATGCCGTAGGCAGTGTCGAATCAGAGCATAGCGTGGCGGTGCGGCCGCAGGTTGGCGGCGCGCTGACGGCAGTGATGTTTAAGGAAGGCGATTATGTGCGGCAGGGGCAGGTATTGTTTCGCATAGATTCGCGTTCGATGCTGGTTTCGGTGGCGCAAACGCAGGCCGCAGTCACGCGCGATGAGGCGCAGCTCGCCCAGGCGCGTGCGCAGGAGCAACGCTTGCGCCCGCTCGCGGACAAGGAATACATCACGCGCCAGGAGTATGACGTGGCTGTGACGCAGGTGAAGTCGCTTGAAGCGACGGTGGCAGCCAACAAATCCGTGGTGGAGGCGGCGAAATTGCAGCTTTCGTATTCGGAAATTACCGCACCGATTTCGGGACGCACCGGTGGCCTGAGTGTAAAGGCCGGCAATCTGGTGGCGGGTGGTACGGGTGGCGCGCCGCTGGTATTGATTAACAGCACCAAGCCGATACTGGTGGCATTGAGTGTGCCGCAGCGCAATCTTGACGACATTCGAAAAATCGGCGGCGGCAAGAAGCTGCTTAAAGTCGAAGTCACGCCGAGTGGCGGTAGTGGCGTCGCGGCCAGCGGTGAGCTGGTGTTCATAGATAATGCGGTGAACCCGTCCACCGGTACGATATTGGTCAAAGCGCGCATCAAAAACGACAAGGAAGAGTTGTGGCCAGGGCAATTCGTGTCGGCGAAAATTATTCTGAGCGTTGAAGAAGATGCCATCACACTGCCTGAAGCTGCGGTGCAGCCGGGGCAGGATGGACCATTCGTATTCGTGGTCAAGGAGGGTCGCGCGCGCGCGCAAAACGTCACTGTCGATCGCCAGCTCGGTCAGCAAGTGGTGATTAGCAAAGGCCTGCAGGGTGACGAGCTGGTGGTGATTGAGGTGCCGCCGACACTGACCAATGGTTCACAGGTTATCTTGGCTGGCGAGGGTGGTTCCAAAGGCGGCAAAGGCGGCAAAGGTGGTAAAGCCAAGGCTGCCGATGGCGAGGCGGCAAAGTCGCCGGAAGAGGGTAAGGCGGCAAGTAAGTCCGAGGGTGACAAAGCCGAAGGCGCTACTAAGGCTGACGCAGCGGGACAGCCCGCTAAGGCCACCGAAGACGGCAAGGGAAAAAAGGGCGGCAAGAAGGCAGACGCAGTCACGAATTAGTAAGTCTTTAGAAGGAGCCGGAACATGAATATGTCGCGTATTTTCATCGAACGTCCAATCGCCACTAGTGTGTTTTTCGTGGCGATCATGTTTTTTGGCTGGCTGGGGTTTAACACGCTGCCGGTAAACGATTTGCCGAACGTCGATTTTCCGACGATTACGGTGAATGCGCGCCTGCCCGGCGCCAGCCCAGAGGTGATGGGTAATACAGTCGCGTTGCCGCTGGAACGCGAGTTCAGCCGTATCTCGGGCGTGGATGAGATGACCTCTTCTTCTTCCAGCGGCAACACGCGTATCACGCTGACGTTTGCGCTGTCGCGCGATATCGACTCCGCCACTCAGGACGTGCAGACGGCGATTTCGCAGGCGATACGCCGCTTGCCGGCCGAGATGCCGGAACCACCCACACTGCGCAAACTGAATCCGGCGGATGCGCCGGTGCTAATACTCGGCGTGTCGTCCAAGCAGGTGCCGATGTCCAAGCTGGATGAATTCGTTGACTCGCACATCTCGCAACGGTTTTCGACCATCAGCGGTGTGGCGCAGGTGCAGATGTTTGGTTCGCAGAAATATGCGGTGCGCATTTTCGTCGACCCCAACGCGCTCGCACGGCGTGGTCTTGGCATCGAAAAAGTGGTGCAGGCGATTCAGGGAGCGAACTCCAATATTCCGTCGGGTGCGTTGCAGGGCGCGGCGCGCACGTACACAGTGAAATCGCAGGGTAAATTTCAAAACGCCGAGGATTTTAATCCACTGATTATTGCCTATAAAGACGGCATGCCGGTTCGCTTGTCGGATGTGGGGCGCGCGGTGGACAGTGTCGAAAACGAAAAAATCCGCAGCTGGTTTAATGGCGACCGCGCGTTGATCATGGCGGTCTACCGCCAGCCCGGTTCCAATACGGTGGACGTGGTGAGCAAGCTGAAGGAAATATTGCCGGATATTCGCAAAGAAATGCCCGCCGGCGCCAACCTGGAAGTGTTGGTGGATCGTTCCGAGTTCATTCGCGATTCAATCCGCGAAGTGAATTTCACGCTGGTGCTGTCGATCGTGCTGGTGGTGGGCGTGATCCTGCTGTTCCTGCGCAATCTGCGTGCAACGCTGGTTACAGCGATGGTGCTGCCCGCGTCGGTGCTTGGCACTTTTGCGGTGATGAGTTTGCTTGGTTACAGCCTGAATAACCTATCCTTAATGGCGATTACGCTGGCGGTGGGCTTCGTGGTGGATGATGCGATTGTGGTGTTGGAAAACATTACGCGTCATCTGGAGATGGGCAAGGATCGACGAACGGCCGCGCTCGAAGGGGCGCAAGAAATCGGCTCCACGGTGATCACCATGACGGTGTCGCTGTCGGCGGTGTTTTTGCCGATATTATTTATGGAAGGCATGGTGGGTCGGCTGTTCCGTGAATTTGCGGTGACGGTGGGGATCGCGGTATTGATCTCCGGCGTGGTGTCGCTGACCGTTACGCCGATGTTGTGCAGCTTGCTGCTCAAGCATGAGCATGCCCATGGCGCATTGTTTAATTTTTCGGAAAAGCTGTTTGATTGGACGCGCGCGGGCTACGTCACCACATTGCGCTGGACGCTTAAGGTTCGAGGCCTGGTGCTGATTGGCTCGGTACTGGTGCTGGTCGCGACCGGGGTGCTGTATGACATAGTACAAAAAGGTTTTATTCCGCGTCAGGATACCGGTGTGATATTCGCCAACACCCGTGCGCGCGAAGGCGTAACCTTTGCCGAGATGATTCGCTATCAGCAGCAAGTGGCTGAAGTCATTCAAAATAATCCTAACGTCGAAGCAGTGATGTCCACCGCAGGGCAAGGCACCGGCGGCGTGGTCGGTGAAAATGTCGGCCGCCTGATTATTCGCTTGAAGCATCGTGACAAGCGGGATTCAACCGCGGATCAGGTGATTCAGCAGATACGCCGTGATTCGGCCGGGCTGCAGGGTGTGCGTTTGTTCCTGTCGAATCCGCCGGCCATTCGCATAGGCGGAACGCTTTCAACCAGCGATTATATATTTGTGCTCACGGGTACAGACCTTAAGAGTCTCTACAAGCCCGGTGAAGATATGGAGGCGCGTCTGCGTGCACTACCGCTGGTGCGGGATGTGTCCAGCAACCTGGAATTGCGAAATCCCGAGATTCAGGTGCGCGTGTTGCGTGACCGCGCAGCGGCATTGGGCATCAGTTCACAACAGGTGGAGCAGGCACTGTTTAACGCGTTCGGCGGTCGCCAGGTGAGTACGCTCTATGGCGCGTCCGATCAGTACGATGTGCGGTTGGAAATTGACCGCAAGTTTCAATCGGATATTAACGCGATGAATAATCTGTTCATCACCGCGCCGGGGGGCGCCATGGTGCCGTTGAGCAGCGTGGCGGAGGTGAAGAATGGGGTGGGCCCGGTATCCGTGGCGCACGCCGGGCAATTGCCCGCCGTGGTGTTGTCATTCAACCTTGCACCAGGCGTATCAGTGGGTGACGCAGTGACCGCGATTCAGGAGATCGCGGCGGAGGTGGCGCCTGCGGGGGTGTCAACGGCGTTTTCCGGCAGTGCCAAGGCGTTCCAGCAGGCATTCCGTTCGCTGCCATTGTTATTGCTGGTGACGATCATATTGATCTACATGATTCTGGCAATATTGTATGAGCATTATGGCCATCCGATCACCATTTTGACGGCGCTGCCGTTCGCCGGATTTGGTGCGCTGGCAACGCTTATCCTGTTTGGCGAGGAACTCAATATATTCAGTTTCGTGGGCGTGATTCTGTTGATCGGCCTGGTCAAGAAAAACGGCATTATGATGATTGACTTTGCGCTGCAAATGCAGCGCGAGAAAAACATGAGTCCGCAGGATGCGATTGTCGAGGCGTGCAGCGTGCGCTTCCGTCCGATCATGATGACGACTGCTGCCGCGATTTTCGCCACGCTGCCGATTGCGATGGGTTATGGCGCAGGCGCTGAAACGCGCCGCCCGCTGGGTATAGCCGTGGTGGGTGGGCTGGTGTTCTCGCAGTTCCTGACCTTGTATGTCACGCCGGTGTTTTACGTGAGCATGGAGTCTTTCGCACGCTTTTTCCGCAAGAAGACGCCTGCCGAAATACCGGTGGTGAGCGTAAGGCGCTGATTTGTTTTTTGGAGTAAGGCGGGTTCGTAGGCTTTACTGGGCCTGTTAATGAAATAAATGCGCAGCAAGTGTTGACAGACTACGAAATTCCCTTCACAATCCCACTTCTTTACTGAGTCGTATCACTGGCGCGGGGTGGAGCAGTCTGGCAGCTCGTCGGGCTCATAACCCGAAGGTCATAGGTTCAAATCCTATCCCCGCTACCAAATGTTGTAAGTGAGTGATGAGCGGGCAGTAAATTCAGATTCGTGGGGCATCGTCCCGGCGTTTCCTCAAACCAGTTACCGCAGGCAGGGTTTCTTGTTTGGATGGTTCTTTAACAATATACAGCCGATAAGTGTGGGCGCTTGGTTTTCAAGGCAAACACAACGGTCAAGTGCTTTTGGTCGTTGTAAAAAGTTTTTGAAATATTGAAGTGCTCGCACGACAGTAATAACGTCAAGCGAGAGAAATACTTTGCAGAGATTAAACTGAAGAGTTTGATCCTGGCTCAGATTGAACGCTGGCGGCATGCCTTACACATGCAAGTCGAACGCGAAAGCGGGGCAACCCGCAAGTAGAGTGGCGAACGGGTGAGTAATACATCGGAACATTTCCAGTAGCGGGGGATAACCTGTCGAAAGATAGGCTAATACCGCATACGACCTACGGGTGAAAGCGGGGGTTCTCGGGCAACTGGGGACCTCGCACTATTGGAGTGGCCGATGTCGGATTAGCTAGTTGGTGGGGTAAAAGCCCACCAAGGCTACGATCCGTAGCTGGTCTGAGAGGACGATCAGCCACACTGGAACTGAGACACGGTCCAGACTCCTACGGGAGGCAGCAGTGGGGA